>CAYYHG010000001.1:0-75877 GCA_964471665.1 uncultured Halobacteriales archaeon
CCGACGCCGCCCTTGCCGCCGAAGAAGACGAACCGGTCCATCAGAAGTGGTACTGGCTGCCCTTCCGTTCGAGTACCGAGTCGCGGTCCCACATCCGCCGTTCCCACTGCTGGAACTCCTCGGCGAGGTACGGCAGGAGTTCGACGGTGTAGTACGAGACCGGACTGGGAATCCCGAAGGCGTCGGGAAAGCACGCGAGCAGGAAGGCGTCCTCGGCGTCTTCGGCCTCCTGTTCGATCTTCTCGTAGGCCGGATGGGTGATCATCCCGTGATAGAGTCCCCGGAGCCACTCTTCGAGCGTCTTCCGGAAGGCCTCGATGCGCGCTGCCAGCGTCATATCCGCCTTCACGCCCCGGGCGGTAAAAGGGTACCGCCAGCGCCGACCGCGCCCGCAGACCGCTCCACTAGACGGTGATGGCGACGGCGAGATTGCTGGCGACGACGACCTGGCCCATCACGACCACAGCGAGAAACCACAGACGCCAGCCGGGAACCCGTTCGACCACGGGCTGACACTCCAGGAGAACGACGCCAGCGTAGAGGACCACTGCCGCTTTCAGGACCGCAAAGAAGAGCGGGTCGATGCTGAGCACCGACCGAATCCACGGGTTCGCCTCGAGCTCGAGGGAGTTGGTCGCCGCGAGGGCGATGTACGTCGACACGGTGTCGCCGAAACCCCACACGAGAACCAGCGCGTAGACGAACTCGACGTATCCCGGGACCTGGTCTTCGAAACGTTGCACGGTCTGCCGGGCCTTCCGAGTGAACTTCGCGAGTTCCATATCTACCGAGACGTATCGTGTCTACACCTACTCCTGTCGTACAGCCTCATATAAATATAGGTCTGCGAGTATCAGAAAGTACAATTGGACTCGCAAGACGAATCGACGAGACGCCGACGAGCGCAGATTAAATCCTTCGGTATCGAACGGCCGACGCTGGATCCACGAGCCCACGTATTTCAGCCTGCAACGGCTTTTGCAACGGGTCTGTGGGAGGTTTGCCAGGAGCGTGCGTTTAATAAAATAGAAGACTAAATCGGTACCTGTATCATGTCCGATTACAGTCGAAGGGAAACGCTCAAGTGGCTTGGCGCGACCGGTACGGCCGGCGTTATCGGTCTTGCGGGTTGTTCACAACAGGAAGACGGCGGCGGTGGCGACGGCGAGGACGGCGGCGGGGGCGACGGCGAGGACGGCGGCGACGACATGGACGGCGAGGACGGCGGCGATGGCGGCGACGACATGGACGGCGAGGACGGCAGCGACGGCGGCGACGACGATATGGACGGCGGCGAGGCCATCCAGATGGGGACGCTGTTCCCGATCACGGGTACCAACAGCCCGTTCGGCGGCGGTCACCAGCAGGCAGCGAACCTCGCGATCGAGGAGATCAACGCGGCCGGAGGCCCACTCGACCGCGAGATCGAGGTCACCAACCGTGACACGGAAGGGAATCCGTCGCGTGCGTCCCAGAAGTTCCAGACGATGATCAACGAACAGGGGATCGTCGGCCTCGTGGGCCCGTACTCCAGCGGTATCGGGACGACGCTCGCCCCGGTCGCGCGCGACAACCGGGTCATGGAGGTCAGCAACGGGAACACCTCGCCGGCACTGGCGACCGCCGGCGTCAACGACGAAAACGACGTGAAGTACTATGGCCGGACCTCGCCCAACGACACCCAGCAGGGCCTGGTCGTGGCACGGATCATGAACGAGACGCTCGAGGCCGACACCGCGTCGTTCCTCTTCGTCGACAACCCGTACGGCGAGGGACTGGCAGACGTCGCCCGCGAGAACTTCGACGGCGAGACGCTGAACTTCGTGGGCTACTCCAAGCAGACCAGCGACTACACGTCGACGCTCGACTCCGTCTTCGAGGGCGATCCCGACGTCGTCGGTGCGGTCATGTACCCCGGCAACGGCCGGACCATCCTCAACCAGTGGGACCGTGGCGGCTACGGCGGCCAGTGGGTCGCCGCGGAGGCCATCTGGTCGCCAGAACTGCTCTCCGACTTGGCCGACATCGTCGAGGACATGTACGTCACGTCGCCCCAGACGGCCGACAGCGAGACGTTCCAGGAGAACATGGGCGGCATGGACGCCATCACGCAGTTCGCGCCCCACGCCTACGACGCGACCTACCTCGAGGCGCTGGCGCTCCAGCGTGCCGGCGAGGCCAGCGGGACGGGCATCGCAGAGAACATCCGCGCGGTCTCCCGCCCGGACGGCACCGACGTCGGCGTCGCCGAGTTCGAGACCGGCAAGGAGGAACTCGCGAACGGCAACGAGGTCAACTACGACGGCGCCTCTGGCAACGTCGACCTCAACGAGAACCTCGAGCCGGTCGTGCCGTACCGGATCATGCAGGTCGCGGACGGCGAGGCCCAACTGCAGGAGGAAGTCCCGGTGGACTTCTTCGAGGGCAAGATCTGAGACCGGTTTCACCACCGATCCGGCATTTTTTCCAGCGTGCGACACTGTCCCCGCTCGTGTCACTGCTGGAGACTCGCTGCGGTGTCACGACCGTCGACTGCGCTGCCAGGAGAGGACCGCCACGGTCACGAGGAACACGGCAGTCGAAAGGTCGTACGACCAGGTGGTCGCGGCGGCCGCGACCGACCCGCCGGCGACACCCGAGAGCGCCACCCCGATCATGGGAAGTGTACAGCTCACACAGGAAAACAGGCCCAGGAGGCCACCGAGAGCCCGCGAGGACGTCTCAACGAGTGCGCCGTACAGCAGGTACGCGATCGCGGCGTACCCGGCCGTCCGGTAGGGGACCGGCGAGAGCTGCAGGGGACCGACGTCGGCGATCACGAGCGGTCCCCACCCGGGCGGCAGTCCCCAGTGGACCGTGAGACCGGTCCCCGGAGCCAGCGCGAGGGTGCCGTCGATGGCGGCCAGCGCGAGGAGATACCCGACTGCGAGTGCCGAGGCGATCGCTCGCCGCCGCGCCGAGACCGGGGCGACGTCTGTCCGGACGACCACCAGCAGCGCGACGTTCAGCCAGACGAACGGGTACAGGAGGTACCGCCACGCCGTGACCTGGCCGGGCGAGAGCCGGAGGTACGCGCCCAGGGCCAGAGCCTCGACGGCACAGATGGCGGCGACGGCGACGACCAGTTCTCGCCGCTGGAAGGGTCGCCTCAGCCGGGCCGTGGCGCTCACGCCTCGACCACCCCCGAACCCCCGACCGCGGTGTCCCGATCCGTCCCGGTAGCGTCACTGCCAGTGTCTTCGTCCAGCAATCCCCGGGTGGAGTTGCCGATGACCAGCAGGCTGCTGGTCGCCATCGCGCCGGCGGCAAACAGCGGGTTCAGGACCCCGACCACCGCGAGCGGGAGGGCGATGGCGTTGTAGCAGAAGGCCCACCCGAGGTTGCCCCTGATGCGGCCGTTGGTCCGTCGCGCCAGCTCGAAGACGGTCGGGACGGTCCGCAGGTCCTCGCTCGTGAGGACGGCGTCCGCGGCGTCGGTCGCGAGCGCGGCGTGGTCGAGTGCGACGCCGACGTCGGCCGCCGCCAGCGCCGGCGCGTCGTTGACGCCGTCGCCGACCATCGCGACTGTCCCGTCCGAACGCAGACGGCGGACGACCGAGGCTTTGCCCTCCGGCGGGACGCCGGCGAACACCTCCTCGACGCCGGGATGGGCACGAAACTGTTCGGCCGCGGCCGGATCGTCGCCGGTGATCACCACGACCCGGCGGTCGGCCGCCAGATCCTCCACGACCGTCTTCCACTCCGGGCGTGACTCGTCGCCGGCGACGATCACTCCGCGGGCGCGACCGGTCCATCCAACAAGGACCGGAACGTGCCCGTTCGCACGCGCCTCACGAATGCGATCGGCAAAGTGCTCCGGGACTGGCCAGCCCCGTGTCTCGAACAGCTCCTCGTGGCCGACGACGACCCGGTCGCCCTCGTCGGCGTCCGTGTTCGCACTGTTTTCGGGGACGAGTCTGGCACTCACCCCATTTCCGGGGTGGGTCTCGAACTCCTCGACGGCCGCCACTGTCGTGCTGGCGGCGTCGGTGATCGCCTCGGCGACGGGGTGGTCGGCGTACTGTTCCAGTGCCCCGGCCCGTCGGAGCGCCCGTTCGTCGCCCGTCCACTCGCGGACGCGCATCTCGCCGGTGGTGAGCGTACCGGTCTTGTCGAAGGCGACGACGTCCGCCTCGGGTGCGGTCTCGAACGTCTCGGCGTTGGTCACCACTACACCTCGGTCGAGTCCTGCGCGGATCCCCCGCGAGACGGCGAGGGGTGTCGCCAGTCCCAGCGCGCACGGACACGAGACCACGAGCACCGTCAGCCCGACGAGCAGGGCGCTGCCGGCCGCGAGGCCGGACAGCAGGTGCCAGCCGGCCGTCACGACCGCCAGGACGAACACGACCGGGACGAACACTGCCGCGATCCTGTCCGCGAGGCGCTGGGCACCGGGGCGGGCGGTCTGGACGTCCCAGAGGACGCGAACGACGCGGTCGAGTGTGCTCGTCGCGCCGTCCTCCACCTCGACGACCAGGCGGCCGTCGGTGACGACGGCCCCGCCGACGGCCCCGGATCCCGGCTCCGTGCGGACCGGTCGGCTCTCGCCCGTGACGAGCGACTCGTCGACAGCCGCACTGCCCGCTGTGACGGTTCCGTCGACGGGGATCCGTTCGCCCGGCTTGACGACGACCTCGTCCCCGGCCGCCAGGTCCTCGACCGGGACAGTCTCGGTTCCGTCTCCGGTTCGTCGTCGCGCCTCGGAGACGCGTTTTTCGGTCAGTTCGGACAGCCGGTCGGCCGCCCCCCGCTTGATCCGTGTCTCGTAGTGGTTGCCCACCGCGACGGCCATGACGACGACGACCGCGACGTCGAAGTAGACCTCGGTGTGTCCGAGTAGCAGGACGACTGTGCTGTAGAGGTAGGCAGTCCCGGCAGCGATGGCCACCAGCAGATCCATGTTCGGACGGCCGGCGCGTGCACTCACGTACGCGCCCCGGAAGACGGGATAGCCCACGAGACCGAGCACGACCGTCGCCATCAGCCAGACGTTCCCGAGCAGATACGCGCCGTCAGTGCCCGCGAGGTCGACGAGCAGAGTTCCGGCGGAGACACCGAGATAGGCGGGGTACAGAAAGAGGGCGTACCAGACCATCACGAGCATGGCGAAAAAGCCGCCGATCAGGAGCCGACCCCCGGAGTCGGTTTCGGTCTGCTCGCGTTCGTGACTGCTGTCTGTCGCCCCGGTCTCGCTGTCGGTCACCTCGTAGCCCAGTCCGTCGAGCGCCGCCGGGAGTTCCTCGCGGTCGACGACCGCGGGATCGTAGGTGAGTTTGACCGTCTCGGAGGGGTAGCTGGCTGACGCGGCGAGAACGCCCTCGTGGTCGGTCGCGCGCGCCTCCAGGAACGCCTCGCAGGTTCCACAGTGCATCCCCGAGACAGAGAGAAACGCCTCGGTCCCGCCTTCGACATCCCCGGAACTGTGGTCCACCTGGGCTGTGGCGCCGCGCCTGCCGGCAGCGTCACCGTCTCCGACCGGCGGATCGAAGTCGGCGTCGCCGGGGTCGTCGAGGACGCGTGCGACTTCGAGACACCCCTGGCAGCAGAACTCGCCGTCGACGCCCGCCTCTCTCAGCGGCGGGTCCGGCGTCGGCAGGTCACAGAGCGTGCAGGTCATGGCGTGCCGGATCAGGCGTGTCCGCCCTCGGCCGGGGAGAACATCGTGTAGAGACTCCCGACGATGACAGCCACGCTGACCAGCGACAAAACCAGGGACGCGGTGTTGGTCCCGAGCTGATAGACCACGACCGGCCCGACCGCGAGCACCGCGAGCACGACTGCGAGCACCCGAGGACTGAGATCCATAGCCACCGGTTGTGCGGTGGGAGAATAAAACACTCCGATCGTTTCCCAGTCGATGGGAATGGACGCGTGGCTCAAGTGGGGACACACTGACCCTTCATCTGATGACGACTGCAGCAACGACGAGAGCTGTCCGGGACACCTGTACCGGGTCCTGGTCGTCAGCCGACGGTGAGTCACCATGACAGGTTCCACGCGGTCAGAGAGGGGCATCGAGTCGACGGCCACCGGTCCACCGGGGGTCTCGCGGCGGACGCTGCTCCGGGGAGCCGGCCTCGCAGGTGCGGGGCTGGTCGGAGCGACAGCCAGCACACCCGCGGCGGCACAGGAGGGGTTCGACGGCTGGCTCGACGACGTCGACAACTACGACGGCACGACGACCGACAGGACCGGCGAGTCGGACGTTTCGCTGGAAGTCGGCGCCCAGGGCAACGGCGGCCCGTTCGCGTTCGAACCGCCTGCTCTCCGGGTCTCGCCTGGCACGACGGTCACCTTCGAGTGGACGTCGGACAACCACAACGTCGTCGTCGAGGACCAGCCCGACGGTGCGGAGTGGACGGGCGAGGAGTCCCTCGAAAACTCGGGGTACACCTACTCGCATACCTTCGAGACCGAGGGCGTCTACAAGTACTTCTGTGAACCGCACCTCTCGCTGGGCATGAAAGGAGCCGTCGTCGTCGGACCCGCACCGGGTGCGGCCGGCGACGGTGGTGACGGGTCCATCCAGCAGCCCACGGGTCCCCCGCAGGGGATCACCGTCTGGGAAATCACCGCGGTCGGGCTGGGTGCGGCTGCGCTCCTGTCGCCGTACGCGGTCTACTACTACAGCCGTCGCCGGGAAGTGCCAGTCGACACCGACGAGAGCCGCGAGGAACTCGGAGCGACCCCCGAATCGGACCGCGAGGAGCCCGAACACGCGATCGGCCACGACGAGTACGACCCCGTGGGGACGCTGTCGCTGATCGTGGTGTACTTCCTGATACTGGTCGGGCTGTGGCTGTTCATGTACTTCGTGGAGTTCCTCGGAAACGGACCGACGGTGATCGGGTGAGACCATGGAGATTCACAGGTTCGAAAAACTCTGGCTGGGCGCGTCGCTCCTCCTGATCCTCGGGTTCATCGCGACCATCGTCTACGGGGCGGTCGGCGCCGGTGTGGCGATGGTCAACGACGACGGTGGCACGGTCGATCCGACCGAGATCACGGCCTCGGACAACTTCCGCGAGCCCGGCGTCTACCAGACTGACGACGGCGAGTACGCGGTCTACGTGGAGGCCCGGCAGTTCTCGTTCCAGCCCGGCTCCAGCGAGGACATCGAGATACCGGCCGACACCCCAGTGACCTTCTACGTCACCTCGCCGGACGTGACCCACGGGTTCAACCTCGTGGGTACGAACGTCAACACGATGGTCATCCCGGGCCAGGTCGCGAAGATAACCGCGGAGTTCGAGGAACCGGGGACGTACCACATCGCCTGTAACGAGTACTGCGGAGCTGCCCACCACGGCATGGAGGGACGCGTCCGTGTCGTGCCACAGTCCCAGTTCGAGGTGTCGTCGGGAGCGGACGGTGCCGCCGCGGCCGAAACGGACGCGCCCGGTGACTCCGCCGACGCGACAGAGGCGGTGAGTGGCTGATGGCGTACGTCGACGAGTACCCGGAGGCGGCCAAAATCGCCAGGTGGGAGTTCGGCGTGGCCTTCCTCGCACTGGCACTCGGCGGGGCCCTCGGCCTCCTGCAGGCGCTGTACCGGACGGACACGTTCCGCGAGGCGCTCCCGATCAACGCCACAGAGTACTACACCGTCCTGACCGCCCACGGTGTGTTGCTCGCGCTGGTGTTTACGACCTTCTCGATTGCGGCACTGTTCACGTGGGCAGTCACCCGCAGCCTGGATCGGCCACTCGCCAGCAACCGGCTCGCGTGGGGCGGATTCGCGCTGCTCACCACCGGGACCGTGCTGGCTACAGTGTCGATCCTCAACGGGTTCGTCCCGCAACTCCCCTTCGAATCCTCGGACGTGCTCTTTACGTTCTACGCGCCGATGCAGGCTCATCCTGCGTTCTACGTCGGTGCGGCACTGATCATCATCGGGTCCTGGGTCGCCGGCGCGGTGTACTTTCTGACCTACTGGGAGTGGCGCAGTGACAACCCGGACGAGCGCATTCCGCTGCAGACGTTCATGGTGTTGATGACGTTCCTGATGTGGTATCTCGCGACCCTCGGGGTCGCAGTCGAGGTTGTCGTCTTCCTGATCCCGTGGTCGCTGGGCTGGATCGACACCGTGAACCCGCTGTTGACCCGGACGCTGTTCTGGTTCTTCGGCCACCCTGTCGTCTACTTCTGGCTGTTGCCCGCGTACCTGGTCTGGTACACCATCCTGCCCAAACTGGCTGGCGGACGCCTGTTCAGCGACCCGCTCGCGCGCGTCGTGTTCGTGCTCTTCCTGTTGCTCTCGACGCCGGTCGGATTCCACCACCAGTACCTCGATCCCGGTGTCGCGGAGGGCTTCAAGTTCGTCTCGATGACGAACACGATGATGCTCTTGCTCCCGTCGCTACTGACGGCGTTCACCGTCGTCGCGTCGCTGGAACACGGGGCACGCCAGCGCGGCGGTGGCGGGTATCTCGGGTGGCTCCGGTCGCTGCCCTGGGAGAAACCCGCCTTCTCCGGCGTCGCGCTGGCCGGGTTGATGTTCGCTGCCGGCGGCTTTTCGGGCATGATCAACGCCGGCATGAACATCAACTACCTCATCCACAACACGCTGTGGGTGCCCGGCCACTTCCACCTGACCGTCGGGACGGCCTTCGCGCTGACGATCATGGCCATCGCGTACTGGCTGATCCCGCAGATCACTGGCAAGCGCCTCCAGCACCGCAGGATAGCGATGGCCCAGCCCTACGTCTGGTTCGTCGGCATGACGCTGATGTCCAACGCGATGCACCGGGCTGGTCTCACGGGCGTCCCGCGGCGGACCGCCGAACCGATGTTCGAGGGGGCCGGCGCCGCGCCCTTCGAGACCACCGTGGGGACGATCGGGGAGATGCGCCTCCAGATCGCTGTCGGGAGCGTGCTCCTGTTTCTCGCACTCGCGATGTTCCTGGTGGTCATGTTCGGGACCTGGCTCGCCAGTAGCGGGGTGGCCCGGCTGTCGGTCAACGGTCACATCCCGCCGGCACTGTCGGGCCCCGAGGGGAGTCCGCGGATTCTGGACAACCTCAAGGTCTGGACAGCCATCGCCGCTGTCCTGATCGCGCTGGCCTACGGGCTGCCGATCTGGAGTATCGTCAGCGACGGCCTCCTGACGCCGGGGGCGCCACCGATACCGGTGTGACCCCGGACCGGCGGACCGCTCCCGTTCCCGACGGCAGGGACCGCAAGACACAACTGCCACTCGCGGATATCCACACCGACGGACACACTGCCGCCATGACTGACCCCCAGGCGAGCGACGACCGGGACGCCGGGACGGGAGCCGACGGCACCGACAGGTCCGTCTCTGGTGGGGGTGCCGACAGCGACCCGGACGCGGACACGGGGGACCGCGACGTCCGCCGCCGGTGGCTGTTGCGCCTGCTCGTCGGCCTGGGAATCGGGATTCCGGTCGCAATCGAGGCACGGACCTTCCTGGGACTGTTCAGGGTCTATCTCCTCGGGGAGGACTCCGGGGAGGCCACCGCAACGCCGTCACCGACACCCCGGTCCGGCGTCGGGGTCGGCGACGAACTCATGACAGAGACGGAGCCAGCCGAGACGATCCGCGAGGCACAGATCCGCGTTCTGGAGGACGGCTGGCAGTTCGAGTTGACGGTGGCGGTCACCAACACGACCGACACACCCTACGAACTCAGGCTCGGCGCGGTCCGGACGACCGGCGGCGCCGCTGTCGAGGGCGGCGCGTCGACCGGGCAGGTGGCGCCGGGCGAGACAACCGACGTCGAGGACACGTGGCTCCTGCCCTCGGAGGACCGCCCCGAGAGCCTGGCGCTCACAGCCCTCAGGTACGGCGAGAACGACGTCGACATCGTCGAGCGGGACGTTCGTCTCGCCCGCGTCTCGCTGCGAGGCTGATACTGTCGGCTATAAGCCCGTGAGCAGTATCGGCACCCCGGGGTGGGGAATATCTTCACGAAGTTATAGCCGACAGTATGAGCCCAGCCGCGCCACTGCAACCGCTATGGGTTTACTGTCCGATCGCGAACACACCCGCATGGTCGAACTCGAGACGGGTTGGCAACCCTCGACGAAACTGAACGTCATCGCGGGAGAACTCGATTTCACAGTCGTCGACCCGCTGCCCGACGACGTGACCCGCGACCAGATCGAGGAGTACTGCTACACCCTCCGGGACATGTACGGCGAGTACGTCGAGGAACTCGTCGGGGAGACGACGCTGTCCCAGCGCGAGGCCCAGGCGTGGGTCCTCAGGAACTACGTCTACGAGGGCCACCAGCGCCTCTCGTACGAGGCCGTCGGGCTGTACATCTGGGCCATCGGCCGGGCGACCGAGGGCGATCCCCTGTCCCGGACGATCGTCTCGAAGTACTACCGGCGCGCACGGGAGAAGACCCAGCGTGCAGAGGAGACACTCAAGCGCCGCGGAGCACCGCCGTACCCCGACGACGTGTACGACGAACCGGCGCTGCTGTGGGTCGAGGGCGACGTCGGCGAGCGGTTGCAACGCCACGCCGGTCCGGACGAGACCTACAGCGACCTCGTCGAACGCCTCCTCGACGAGGCGACCGCGCGAATCTCCGTGGAATCGTTCGTCGAGACCTACCGCGACCAGCGCGACAGCGCGTACGTCGCCGTCGAGACGGTCCAGCGCGACTGGGACCGCAGACTCGAGATGGTCGTCCACGCACCGGGCGAGGGAGACACACCCAACCCGGTCGCGGCCGCCGACCACCTGTCGGTCGCGGATCACCACGTCGAGTTCGAGGTGACCGAGCGAGAGACGCCCCGGCGGGAACGCTCGCACCTCGTGGTGTTCGACGCCGTGTCGGACACGGAGGCCGGTCCGGACGGTGCGGGGCGTCCGGCACGCGGGACTGTCGCGGTCGAGGAGGGGACCGAGAGACTCCGCAGGGCCCTGGAGACCGTCGAACTCGATCTGCCGGGGCTCGTCGAACTCGCCAGGGAGACTGGAGCCGTCGGGCTGGCTGTCGCCGACCAGCCCGCGGGCGCCGGCGCGCACCTCTATCCCATCTCTCCGGAGGGGGGCGGTTCCGCTTCGGGGCCAGACGTGGCCGAGCGGTTCGAGCCAGTCGAACGCGTCGCACTCGACGATCGGACGCTGCGTGTCGGGCAGGTCACGCCGGTCTCCGCCGCCGAGTACGGCGATATCGACGAGGTGACGCTCCTGTGGGCGGGCGACGACGCCCCGACCGGCCCGCTGTCGTTGCCCGAGGATCCGGTCGACCGGCGCGAACGCCTCCCGACGACGGTGCTGCACACGGCCTGATCGCCGACCGGGGGTCTGTGAATACCGGGAAACGACTACGACAGTCCGTATCAGTCAGCAGTCCGGGCGTAGACAGTCGTCCCGACGAGCGGCGCCAGCCTGACTCCCTCGGCGGGTGAGACGGCGAGAAAGGGACGGTCGACGGGGCCGAACACGTCTACGACAGTCCCGACCTCGTCGAGTGCGTCGTCGATCACCTGCGTGCCGATGTCGGGATAGGCCTCGCCGGGACTGTGGACGACCGCGACCCCCTGTGCCGTCCGGACCACGTCGCCGGCACGCTTCATGCCCTGATCGCGCCGACGTAGGCCGCGACGGCCTCGAGCAGGTCGCTCTTGGTCGCGTCCCCGGCGTCCTTGACGAGCACCTGGCCGCGGGTCTCGTACTCCCGGGGATAGCTCTTGTCCCGTTCGATGACTGCGTCGTAACCCACCTGCTGGACGGCCGTGGCGATCTCGTCGACCGTCGGATCCTCGACCGCGACGTCCCGAGAGACACGGCGTCCCTCGCCACGGGTCAGGTTGGCGTCCAGGAAGGCCGGCCAGATGACGTTCTCGACCATACTGACACTGGACGCTCCCGCAACAAACCTCTTTTCGGTCAGGACGGGTCGACGCGGTAGACCACGCCGTTTCGCCCGGTGACGTACGCCGACTCCCCGACGATAGACGGCGGCGAGAGGAACGTTCCATCGGTCTCGACGCGCCAGCGCTCGGTCCCGTCGGACGCGTCCAGCGCGACGATGTCGCCGAAGAGCCCGCCAAGATAGACCGTCTCCCCGGCGACGGAGGGGGGCGCGTGGACGAACGCGTCCGAGTCGAACCGCCACTGGACGCTGCCGTCGTCCGGGTCGAGGGCGTACACCTGGTCGCTGGTCGCGTAGACGCGGTCCCCGTCGAACGCGATCGAGCGCGCTCCCAGGCCCGTCTCGACGCGCCAGCGCTCGGTCCCCTCGGTCGCGTCCAGCCCGAACACGATTCCCTCCCGTTCGGGAGTCGTCGCGCCGACGTAGGCGGTGTTGCCGGCCAGAACCGGCGTCCCGAACCGGGCCGCTGGCGTGTCGAACGTCCACCGTTCGGACCCGTCGGTCGCGTCCAGCGCGAACAACTTCTCCTTGCCCACCGCGACGAGGTCCGCCTGGATGGCAGGCGTAAACAGCAACACGTTGTCCTGCCCGACCGGGGCGCGCCACTCGCGTTCCCCGGTCGCGGGATCGACGGCGTCCAGGGCCGCGTCGTAGGGGGCGCTCGCGCTCCGGAAGCCCACGTAGACCCGTTCGCCGTCGAATCCCGGTGCGTTGGCGACGCGACGACCGAACGTGTAGGTCCACTGGTGCTCGCCCGCGTCGCGGTCGAACGCGAACACCGAGTGGCGGCTGACGGCAAAGACGTCGTCGCCGACGACGGGAGGGATGCCCGAGGGGAAGGGGAGTTGCTTCGCCCAGGTCTGCTGGCCGTTGCCCGCTCCCAGCGCGGAGACGGCGGCGCTGTTCAGATAGACGACGTCCTCGGCGACGACCGGTCCGGAGAGCGCCTGCTGGCCGACGGTGGCCGACCAGCCGACGTCACCGTCGCTTTCGGGACCGGACCCGACCGGGTTGTGACCGGTCCGTCGGGGGTTGGCGCGGAACTGGCGCCAGTCGTCGGCAGGTTCGGTGTCGCTCGGACATCCGGCCAGCGCCACGGCTCCGGCGGTTCCGACTGCTCCGAGGTACTGGCGCCGCGTTACCGGCATCGTCTCGTGTCTGGGTCGCCCGAGGGGTAAATTCTCCGGGACTGTGTCCAGCCAGTACACCGGGCCCGTCGCTTCCCGGAATACCGGCTTCGACGGGCGAGGCCGAGACGAAGTATTTTGTTGATCAGTGAGGAAAGGGCGCGTATGGCACGTAACTACAGAGGTCTGCGTGATCCGAACGCGGAGTACACGATGCGGGATCTCTCGGCGGAGACGATGGGAGTGACCGCCGAGCGACCGGGACCGCGGGACCTCGAGATCACGGACGTCCAGACGACGATGGTCGACGGGAACTTCCCGTGGACGCTGGTTCGGATCTACACCGACGCGGGCGTCGTCGGCACGGGCGAGGCGTACTGGGGGGCAGGTGTCCCCGAACTAATCGACAGGATGGTGCCCTTTCTCCGGGGGGAAAATCCGCTCGACATCGACAGACTCTACGAGCACATGATCCAGAAGATGTCCGGCGAGGGGTCGATCGAGGGGGTGACCGTCACTGCCATCGCGGGCGTCGAGACGGCGTTGCACGACCTCGCCGGGAAGGTCCTCGGGGTGCCGGCCTACCAGTTGCTCGGCGGGAAGTACCGCGACGAGACGCGCGTCTACTGTGACTGTCACACCGAGGCGGAAGCCGACGCCGAGGCCTGTGCACAGGAGGCCGAGCGTGTCGTCGAGGAACTGGGGTACGACGCGCTCAAGTTCGACCTGGACGTCCCGAGCGGCCACGAGAAAGACCGCGCGAACCGCCACCTCCGGTCCGGCGAGATCAGGCACAAGGCCGAAATCGTCGAACGGGTCACCGAGCGCGTGAAAGACCGCGCCGACGTGGCCTTCGACTGTCACTGGACGTTCTCGGCGAGTTCGGCAAAGCGGCTGGCGGCCGCCATCGAAGCGTACGACGTCTGGTGGCTCGAGGATCCCGTCCCGCCGGAGAACCTCGAGGTCCAGGAGGAGGTCACGAAGTCGACGCTGACGCCGATCACGGTCGGCGAGAACCGGTATCGCGTGACCGAACACCGCCGATTGCTGGAATCCCAGGCGGTCGACATCGTCGCGCCGGACATGCCCAAGGTCGGCGGGATGCGCGAGACGCGCAGGATTGCCGACATCGCCAACCAGTACTACGTGCCCGTCGCGATGCACAACGTCGCCTCACCGGTGGCCACGATGGCCGGCGCCCACGTCGGCGCGGCCATCCCCAACGCTCTCGCCGTGGAGTTTCACTCCTACGAACTCGACTGGTGGGGCGATCTCGTCGAGGAGACCGTCATCGAAAACGGCTCCATCGAGATTCCGGAGAAACCGGGGCTCGGTGTCACCCTCGACCTCGACGTCGTCGCCGAGCACATGGTCGACGGCGAGACGCTGTTCGACGGAGCGTAGCGACGTCGAGCCAGTCAATCCGCGAATGACGCTGTTCGACGGAGCGTAGCGACGTCGAGCCAGTCAATCCGCGAATGACGCTGTTCGACGGAGCGTAGCGACGTCGAGCCAGTCAATCCGCGGAAGGGTCGAACGCTGCGTCGGCGTCCTCGGATTCGGTGGTGAGGCCAGTGCGTTCGGTCCGGGGCAACGCGTCGCGAAACCGGTCCAGAACGCGGGAGGCCTCGGGACACTCCCCGGTGCCGAAGGCCCTGACGACCGCCAGCGCGCGCCGGGCGCGGGTCTGTCGCCACGTCTCCTCGCGGTGTTCGTAGGTGCGAATGCCCCGCAGGAAGTCGATCTTTCTGAATTCCGGCCAGTAGGGCGCCGTGAAGTAGACCGCGGCCTCGTTGCCGTTGGCCTGCCAGGGCAGGAAATTCGAGGTGCGCTCGTCCCCACCCGTCCGGACGATGAGATCGACGTCCCGTGTCGGCCCCTCGTAGAGCGCCTCGTCGACGGTCGTGCTGTCGATCGCTCCGGGGTCGAGCCGGTCTCGCTCGACCTGACGGGCGATGTCGCGGGTCGCGTCGAGCAACTCGCGGCGGCCGCCGTAGGCCAGGGCCACGTTGAGGTGCAGCCGGTCGTATCCGGTTGTCCGCCGGTCGGCGTAGTCGACGGCGTCCCGGACGCGTTCCGGCAGCCGGTCGAGGTGACCGATCGCCCGGATGCGCACCTCGGCCTCGTGAATGCGGTCCGAGTCGGCGAACTCCCGGAGTTTGGCCGCGATGAGGTCGAACAGGTCGTCGCGCTCGTCGGCCGGCCGCTGGAAGTTCTCTGTCGAGAACGTGTAGAGGGTGACCTCCCTGACGCCGAGGTCGTCACACCACTGCAACAGCGCCTCGGTCGTCTCCGCGCCGGCGCGGTGGCCGTCGGTCGGATCGGCGCCCTGCCGGTCGGCGTACCGGCGGTTGCCGTCCATGATGACGGCCACGTGGGAGGGGGGAGCCGAGAGTTCGGATTCCAGAACGCGCTCGTAGACGCGGGTCCCCAAGCGGCGCAATCGGCCCAGCATCACCCGAACAGACACGGTCCGGTTTCAAGTGCTTTGTGTTGTCACGCCCCGGATTCCTCGGCGACGAGTTCGAACGACCGCTCTCCCATCTCGTCCTCTTCGAAGACGAACACCCGGCCGTCGACCACCGCCGGGTCGGCCTCGACCTCGACGCGCAACTGGCGCTCGCGGACTGTGACGCCGGGGAAGACGGTCGTCTCCTCGCCTCTCTCGAGCAGGACGCGCCCGACGCCGGTGTCCGCCAGGATGTCGTCTTCTGTCTTGCGTTCGTCGACGTAGACCAGGACGCCGTGCTGTTCGGCCTCGTCTGTGACGAGAACGTGCGTGTCCGTTCCCGGCGCGGTCGTGACGATCTCCGACACCTTGGTGGGTACGCCGCGGTAGAACACCCGGCGACCGTCCTGGTATGTGACCTCGACGCCGTCGGGAGTGAGTTCGACCGGCAGCGTGTCCGGCGGGACGTCCGAGCGTGATTCCATACCCGAACTTCGCCCCCGCAGGGCAAAAACACCACAGGTAAGTACTGGCGTCCGGGAGAGAGAGACGAATGGAAGGACAGGCACGGGCCCCCGCGGCGGGGACCATCCTCAACGCGCTCGCGACCGGCACGGGGAGTGCCTTCGCCATCGACGAGTACACGACTGCGACGGTCTCGATCGACAACTCCGGGAGTGTCGAGGGGAGCATCGCGGGGGAACCCGACGCAGACACGGCGCTGATCGAGCGGTGTGTAACAGGAGTCGTCGAACGCGTCGGCGACGGCCAGGGCGGGACCGTCCGCACCGAGAGTGCGGTGCCGATGGCGTCGGGACTGAAATCCTCGAGCGCGGCGGCGAACGCGACGGTGCTGGCAACCCTGGACGCGCTGGACGCCCGCGACGCGGTGTCGCGGGAGGCGGCCGCCCGGGTCGGTGTCGAGGCCGCACGCGACGTGGGTGTGACAGTCACTGGCGCGTTCGACGACGCGAGTGCGAGCATGCTCGGGGGCGTGACGGTGACCGACAACACGACGGACGAACTGCTCGCACGCGAGGCAGTCGACTGGAACGTCCTGGTGTGGACGCCCCCCGGGCGCTCGTTCAGCGCCGACGCCGACGTCGACCGCTGCCGGCGCGTCGCGCCCGTGGCCGATCTCGTCGCCGACCTCGCGCTCGACGGGGCCTACACGCGGGCCATGACGGTTAACGGGCTGGCGTTCTGTGCGGCGCTGGGGTTCTCGGCCGACCCGCTCGTCGAGGCGATGGATCGTGCCGCCGGCGTGTCGCTGTCGGGGACCGGTCCGAGTTTCACCGCAGTCGGCGACCGGGAGGCCCTCGAGGCGGTCCGGGATCTGTGGGGCGACCGCGAGGGGACCGCGTGGCTGACAACCACACAGACGGAGGGAGCACACGTCACATGACCGACAGTGACGAGACCGCGAGTGTGGGTGTCGATCCGGAGGAGATGTCTCTCGAGGAACTGCGCAACGAGATCCGCGACATCGATCGCGAGATTGTCGACCTGATCGCGCGACGCACCTACGTCGCCGATACCATCGCCGAGGTCAAGGCGGACCGTGGGCTGCCGACGACCGACGAGGCCCAAGAGACGGAAGTGATGGAGCGTGCCGGCGAGAACGCCGAGCAGTTCGGTGTCGACGCCAACCTCGTGAAGGCCATCTTCCGGCTGCTGATCGAGTTGAACAAGGTCGAGCAACGAGACCAGCGGTGAGTTGCGGTTCGGTCCCCGCCGGCTGTGCTGTCTTCTGACAGCGAGAGAATCCCGGCGTTCACGCCGGGGAGTCCGTCACTCGATGTGGCCTTCACGACGGAGCTGGTCAGCGTCCCGGTTGTCGTAGCGCCACTCGACGTTCGCCTTCTCGTCTTGCCAGTCCCACGGTTCCGCGAGGACGACGTCGTCCTCCTCGATCCAGACGCGGTACTTCATCCGCCCGGGGATCCGCCCCATCCGCGTCTTCCCGTCCTCGCACCGCAGGCGGACGTGATTCCCTCCCAGGTGTTGTGTCACGACTGCGAACACCTCGTCGTCCGAGGGCATCCGGAGGTTCCGGCGGCCCGTATCCTCACTCATACAACATATAGTGGGGGAGATCGTATAAAAGATCCGAGACGAGTGATATCGCCTCTCACGGGTCGTGGGACCGTGACACATCCAGTCGCGGCCGTCCGTTTCACATCAGGACCGGTAGGCACAGTGGAAGCCGGCAAACCGGCGGTAGAACGCGGGGAGGACGACGGTTCTGAGGTCAGCGTCCTCCCGGTCCTCGAACTCCTCATGTGTGAGCGCCCGCGCGTCGTTCAGTGCCACTTCGACGTGCCGGGGGACGCCGCGGTCCTCGGTCGATCCGAGGTAGGCCCAGATGAACGCCGACTCGATCCGGGCGAAAAACGACTCTGTCGGCGCGAACGCCGGCACGTCTTCGCCCGACAGCCGGTAGTACGCCTCCTGGATCAGGTCGCTCCCGTCGTCGATGCCGTGGTCGTCGAACGAATCCGTGGTCGTGCAGGCCTCGTCGTGTGACGGACTGTCATCGGTTGCTGCCATGTGACACGATACGGGTGGTTACTATAAGTAATCGTTCTGGGTGTGTGTGTCGTGCACACGACGTGCCCGCAGGGGAGAGCCCGCGACAGAATATTGAAGCGCGTGCCCGACCACGTTCCGGGCAATGTGGACCCGCCGGACAGTGCTGGCCGGGATGGCGGGGCTGTCGGGGTGTCTCGGTGTGTCGGGAGCGCCGAAAGCAGACAGGGACCCTCTCGACGCCGGCGACGTCGACGCCCGCGTCGGGTTCATCGGCGACGTCATGCTGGGTCGGAGCGTGACCGACCGCTGGACCGGCCGCGACCCGACTGGCGTCTGGGGGTCGACGCTGGACCGCCTGCAGGCACTCGACGGACTCGTGGTGAACCTGGAGTGTTGTGTCTCCGCGCGCGGCGAGCGCTGGCCGGGCAAGACCTACTACTTCCGGGCCGCACCCGACTTCGCGGTCCCGGCGCTCCGGGCGGCTGGCGTGTCGGTCGCCAGCCTCGCGAACAACCACGTCCTCGATTTCGACACTGTCGGGCTCGCGGACACGCAGACACACCTCGGGGCGGCGGGCAGTGCGGCCGTCGGCGCGGGACAGGACCGCGCCGCGGCGTTCGAACCCGTCCTGACTGACGCCGGGGGACTGTCCGTGGCGACTATCGCGCTGACCGACCAGTGGCCGGCCTACGCGGCGGGCCCGGAGCGTCCGGGAACCGCCTACACGCCCCTCGATCCGGGCGTTCGCTCGACCCGGCGTCGTGTCGGCGACACACTCCAGCGGGCACGCGAGGCCGATCCGGACCTCGTGGTGGCGTCGCTGCACTGGGGGCCCAACTGGGAGACGGAACCCGACGGCACACAGGAGACCTTCGCCCGCTGGCTGATCGACCGCGGCGTCGACGTCGTGCACGGACACAGCGCACACGTTCTCCAGGGCGTCGAGATCTACCGGCGCCGTCCGATCATCTACGACGCAGGCGACTTCGTCGACGACTACGTACACAAGGAGGGACTGCACAACAAGCGCAGTGCCATCTTCGAACTGGTTGTCCGGGACGGTCGGCTGGCGGGCCTCCGACTGGTGCCGGTCGAAATCGACGACGAGGCGGTCCACCTGGCCGGCGACGAGGGTGCTGGGTGGCTGCGCGAGACGATCCGCGAGCGCTCTGTGCCCTACGGGACGACTGCCGAGCGAGCGGGCGCCGGCCTCCTGATTCCGCTCGGCGCAGACTGACCGGGATCTCGGACGATCGAGGTGCGCTCGGAGAGTGACACCCCTACTCTCACGCGCCGGGTGCTGGTGTCTGGGCGGATTCCTGCTGGGCCGGCCGGTCGACAGCGCCAGCGTCCTGGTCGAACGAGTGCCGTCGGTTCCAGATGAAGTAGACGTAGGGGACCTTGGCGACGACGTCAAGGTACGCGATAGTGAGACTGATCCCGGCAGCTGACACGTAGCCCAGGCCCGGAGCGCCGACGAGCCAGACGAACGGATAGGCCAGCCACAGCAGGCCGACGTGATTCTGGAGGAGTTTGAACAGCCCGCGCCGTTTCGCGTGCTCTGTGGCATACCGTGGGAACACGCCGTAGAGAACACCGAACAGCGAGAGGTGGAACGCTCCCGACACGGCGAACAGCACCCACTTGCCCGGCGACGCCACCAGAGTGGCGGCCGCACCGGTAGCAATCATTGCCGCGTCGGCGATCATGACCCCGGCAATCCACCGCCGTGGCGCGCCAGCCACGTACCCCACGTATCCCACCAGCACCGGCGTGGTCACGACCCAGTCCACGTATCTCGGCAGCACGAGCGGACTCGCACCGCCGGTCAGCGTCCCGATGTCCAGCGCCATCAGCACGTACATGAGGCCAGCAAACCCGGGGATAACGATCAGGGCGGCAAATTTACCCCGGTCAGTGTTGGCGTCGTCGACAGTCGCCAGGCGGACGGCCAGTCCAGTGCCGCCGACGAACGCGAGCACCGCCAGCACGTACGTCGCGGTCACGTAGGTAGCCATCAGCGGCTACCCCCGTCGGACACCGCACTCTTCGACGAGGCAGCCGGTGTCTCGAAGGACTGGACTGTGAACGTCGCCAGGTGGTTCGTCAGGTTCTCGGCGTTTTCCTCGAAGGCGCCCAGGGTGGTCGTAATCTCGTCGATGACGGTCTGCTGTTCGTCGATCGCTTCGGCAATGTCGGTCGCGGCGTCCTCCGTCTCGCGGCTCTGGTCTGCGACCTCTTCGACGGTGGCGGCGGTGGTCTGTACCGTCTCTGCCTGCTCGGCGGTCGCGTCGCGGATTTCGACGATTCCGTCGTCGATTTCGGTCACGGAGTCGGCGATCGCCTCGATGTCGGAGAGCGCAGACTCCACGGTATCGGTGCCCGTCGCGATCCGCTCGCGGGTGCTCCGGATCGAATCAGCGGCCTCCGTGGTGTCCACGCGGACCTCTTCGATCATCGCCGCAATCTCGTCGGCGCGAGTCTGTGTTTCTCCCGCGAGTTGCTTGACCTCGTCGGCAACCACGGCGAACCCGCCGCCGTCGGTGCCGCCGGCCTCGCCGCCCGCGCGGGCTGCCTCGATCGAGGCATTCAGCGCCAGCATGTTGGTCTGCTCGGCGATGTCACCGATGATGTCGACGATTTCTGTGACCTCTTCGGTGCTCTGTGCCAGCGTCTCGACCTGTGAGACGGCGTCTTCGATTTCGGCCTGGATGTCCTCCATCTCGTCAATCGCTTCGCGGGCGGCCTCGCGAGCGTCGCCGCTTGCCGTGGTGGCGCTGTCGCTTTTTTCGGCGAGGGAGTCCACCGTCGCCGCCACCTCTTCGGCGGTGGCCGAGAGCGTGTCGGTGTCCTGGGTGACACGTTCGATCTGGGACCGCTGTGTCTGGGCCCGATCGGTGATGTCGTCGGCCACGGCGACGGTGGTAGCGACGGTCTGTTCGGCGGTGGCCCTGCTCGATTGCATGGCCTCGGCGTCGTCGCGGATGTGCGACGCGAAGACGTCGACATCCTCCAGCGCCGTCTGGAGTTGCTCCATCGTGGTGTTGAACGCGCGACCCACGGTCTCCATGGCGTCGTAGTCCGTCGTGATGTCGACGCGCTGTGTCAAGTCACCGTCGGCAGCGCGTTGCATCGTCTCGGCGTACTGTTCGGCGATTTCCTGGTACTCGTCCGCCATCTCTGTGGCGTCCCGTTTGGTCTCCTGGGCGCGATCGCGGGCCTGCTCGGCCTCCTGGCGTGTCGTCTCGAGGTCGGCGATCTGGTCGGCGAGCGACTGTCGCATCTGGTCGACTGCGGCGTAGATGCGCCCGATCTCGTCGGTTCGATTGGTCCGGACATTCCGATCGAGTTCGCCGTCAGCGACGCGGTGGGTCTCGCGCTCGACCTCCTGTGTCGCTGCGAGCGTGGCCGTGCCGGTAATCGACCCGAGTGCAAGCAACCCGGACAGGGTGGCCAGGACTGTCGCAGCGGTACTCTGGGTGAGGACACCGACGCACGTCACGAATCCGCCGGTTATGACGTATCCGAGCGCGATTTTTGCCCCATAACTACGTCTGATCCATCGCCACATGCCTGAAGTGCACATGCAGTCACGTATAAAACCGCGATACAAATTATCAAATACAATAATAGGGGAGTGGGCCGTGACGGAGCGCAGATATTACAGACGCTGGATCCAGCGGGAGGTCGAAGTTGCCCATGGGCGTGTCGCCGTCGGTGCGTGTCTGGCGTACCCGTCGCCGACGGGATTCGCCAGTTCGCACACGACCCGACGGGCTTAATCGGTCGAGGCGCTAACAGCGGGTAATGACAGACGGCGAGGCCGCGCGGGGGCCGGCGGCCTTCGGAGCGCTGGGCGCGGATGTCCGCGAGGCGCTCTCCGACCGCGGGTTCGACACCCCCACCGAGCCACAGCGGGAGGCGCTTGATCGACTCGTGCGGGGACAGAACGGACTCGTCGTCGCACCCACGGGGAGTGGCAAGACCGAGACAGCGATGCTCCCCGTCTTCGACACCCTCGTCGGCGAGGAGCGGTTCGGGATCGGCGCGCTGTACGTAACGCCGTTGCGCGCGCTCAACCGCGACATGCGCGACCGCCTCGAGTGGTGGGGTTCGCGGCTCGACCTCGAGATCGACGTCCGCCACGGTGACACCACGGACTACCAGCGGCAAAAACAGGCCAACGATCCGCCGGACGTGCTCGTGACCACGCCGGAGACGCTGCAGGCCATCCTCACCGGCAAGAAGCTCCGCCGGGCGCTCGCGGACGTGGACCACGTCGTCGTCGACGAGGTTCACGAACTCGCGGTTTCGAAACGTGGCGCCCAGCTGACCGTCGGTCTCGAGCGCCTCCGCGAACTCGCTGGGCCGCTCCAGCGGATCGGGCTCTCGGCGACCGTGGGCGACCCCGAAGACATCGGACGGTTTCTCACCGGCGACCGGGGCTGTGCGATCGTCGAGGTCGACGTCGGGAGCGCGCTCGCAGTCGACGTGTACTGTCCGGAGGTGACCGACGCGGACGAGACACTGGCACGGGAACTGGTCACGGACCCGGAAATCGCCAGCCACGTCCGGGCCATCGACGGGATCGTCGGCGCTCACGAGGCGACACTCGTGTTCGTCAACACCCGACAGACGGCCGAGGCACTGGGTTCGCGGCTCAAGGAGTACGGGACCGATATCGGCGTCCACCACGGGTCGCTGGCCACCGACGCCCGCGTCGAGGTCGAGAGTGCCTTCAAGAACGGCGACCTCGACGCCCTGCTGTGTACCTCGTCGATGGAACTGGGTATCGACGTCGGGCACGTCGACCACGTGGTCCAGTACAACAGCCCCCGGCAGGTCTGTCGGCTCCTCCAGCGCGTGGGGCGGGCCGGCCACCGCCGCGACACACCCTCGTCCGGCACGGTCGTGACGAGTCACCCCGACGACGTGCTGGAGTCGCTGGCCATCGCCCGCCGCGCTCGCGAGGGAGCCGTCGAACCGGCCGCCATCCACCACGGCAGCCTCGATACGGTCGCCAACCAGACCGCCGGAGTGGTGATGGATTTCGGGGAGATACGGGCGATGCGTGCCTACGAAATCATCACCCGGGCCTACCCGTTCCGCAATCTCACCCAGGCGGCGTTCAAGTCGGTGGTGCGCGAACTCGCGGGCAACCGCGTCGTCTGGCTCGACGAGGACGAGGACACCATCGAGAAACGGCGCGGAACGTGGCAGTACTTCTACCAGAACCTGTCGATGATCCCCGACGAGGCGACCTACGACGTCGAGGACGTCGCCAGCGGGTCGCAGGTCGGCACACTCGACGAGCGATTCGTGGTCAACTTCGCCGCCCCCGGCGAGGTGTTCGTCCAGCGCGGCGAGATGTGGCGGATCACCGACATCGACGAGGACGAGGCGGTGGTGACGGTCTCGCCGATCGAGGATCCCGCGGGGGAGGTCCCCTCCTGGACCGGCCGGGAGATTCCCGTCCCAGAGGGCGTCGCGAGCGAGGTCGGCGAAATCAGGGCTGTCGCGGGCCAGCAACTCCGCGGCGGCGCAGCCAGAACAGCCGTCGCCAGGGACCTGCAGCGCCGCTACGACGTCGAGGCGGCAACCATCGAGGCGGGACTGGAGACGCTGGCCGACCACGCCGGAACCGGCACGCCGGTGCCGACCGACGACAGGCTGGTCGTCGAGTTCGAGAACGGGTCTGTCGTCGTGAACGCCTGCTTCGGACACAAGACAAACGAGACGCTGGGCCGGCTTCTGGCCGCGTTGCTCGGCCAGCGCGTCGGTTCGTCGGTCGGCATGGACGCCGATCCCTACCGCGTCGAACTCGACGTCCCGAGCCGAATCACCGCCTCGGACGTCTCCGACGTGCTGACCGGGACGGATCCCGAGCACGTCCGGGGGGTGATCGAACTCAGCCTCAAGAACGCCGACGCGCTGAAGTTCACGCTCGCACACGTCGCGGCGACGTTCGGGACGCTCAAACGGTGGCGGGGCGACGCCGGGTCGCGGTTCGGGCGCGACCGTCTGCTGGACGCACTCGAAGACACCCCCGTCTACGACGAGGCGCTCCGGGAACTGCTGCACGAGGAACTGGACGTCGAAGGGGCCAGCCGCGTGCTCCGGCAGATCCAGGCGGGTGAACTGAGCGTCGAGACCGTCGGCGGCCACACGCCCCTGGGGACGGGGAGTCGCGGATCGGGCCAGGAACTCCTCCGGCCGGCAAACGCCGACGCGAGCGTCATCCGTACCGTCAAGGAACGCATCCAGAACGACCGCGTTATTCTCATGTGTCTCCACTGCGAGGGGTGGACGAGTCGACGGACGGTCGGGAGCGTCCGCGACCAGCCCCGGTGTCCGGAGTGTGAGTCGACCCGTGTCGCGGCACTGAACCCCTGGGACGACGAGACCATCAGCGCAGTCAGGGCAGACGAGAAAGACGACGACGAGGAGAAACGCACCGAACGGGCCCACCGGGCCGCGAGCCTCGTCCAGAGCCACGGCAAACAGGCGGTCGTGGCGCTGGCGGCCCGCGGTGTCGGTCCCCACAACGCAGCCCGCATCATCAACAGACTCCGGGAGAACGAGGAAGAGTTCTACCGCGATATCCTCGAACGTGAGCGCGAGTACGCCCGCACGCGGTCGTTCTGGTGATCAGACGGTCTGGGACGCGATGTCGGTCGAGGATATCATGCCGACGTAGTCGCCCCCCTGCCTGACCGGGAGGTGATTGATCCCCAGACTCTCCATCATCGCGGCGGCCTCGCCGGTCCGGATCGTCCCCGGGACTGTCTCGACCGACTCCGTCATGACCTCGGAGACGGTCATCTCCGACGCGTTGCGACCCTCGGCGACCGCGTCGAGGATGTCCGTGCTGGTGATGATCGACGGGGGACTCGTCGTCACGACGAGCGCGTTGATCTCCTCCGCGCGCATCTTCGCTGCCGCGTCGCTCACTGTCGCGTCCTGCGGAACCGTCTCCAGCGGCGTCGTCATGACTTCATTGACTCGACTCTTTCCTTTCAGACTCATACTGGCATGCACGTCCGTCGGTGTATTTAATTTTGTTATTTTCCTCAGCCACCAAACATTCGTCGAATTTTGTGCGAAAACAGTTGGCCATCCTCCGAACCTGTCTCGACCCACCCGCCGGGTCGCTTCCCCGTCCACCGGTTACGACGACCGCCAGTATCAGGTGCCGTCGGTGTCGTTCGTCGACCGCACTCGCGGGTCGTCGGAGCCGACGATCGTCGTGTTCTGTCCCGGCTCGACCGGAATCCGCTCGACGACGGTCCCGTTCTCGTCGGTGACGACGACGAAGTAGGCGGGGTCGTCGTCGTCCGCCGCGGGACTCCCGTTCCCGCTCCCGCCGTCCGCAGACGCGTCGTCGTCCACCTCGGTCACGTTCAGGTCTCTGCCCTCTCTGATGAACGAGCGGACCGCGTCGTCGGTCCGCAACTCGATGGTGTCGCTGTCGTCGGCGTTGACGAACACGTTCCGGGCGACGTCGGTGAAGTCCGTCGGCGCGACCTTTATCTGCCACCACAGCTCACCCTGGATGGTCACCGGCACCGGCTCGGTGACGACGAAGTTCTCGCCCCAGTTGGTCCGGGAGTCGGACGACCGGGCGATCCCCATCGCACGCTCGGGACCGGTCAGCGTCTCCGCGTCGGTGCCGAAGAAGGTGTACTCACCGGTCCGGGCGTCGGCGAACCACACCTCGTCGAGCCCGCGGGTGTCCTGTCCGAACGGTTCCAGGGCGGTCACGTAGCTCATCCGCTCGCCCTCGAGGTCGATCACGAACGGCTGGGAGTTGTCCGCCTGGGAGGGCAGGCGGGCGAGTTCGACTTCCCCTCTGTGGGCGCCGACGACCGGCAACTGATTGACGATGCCGTTCCGGTAGCCGAGCGATCCCATCTCGTCACGGGTCAGGGTCAGCGGGTAGAGCCGCTGCCCCTCAAGCACCGAATGTGCCCGTGCCTCCGACGGCGAGAGGTGGTCGATTGTGCCGTTGGGGTGGACGAGCGCGCCGCCGTCCCACTCCGGGATCGTGTGCGGGAACGGCGTCAGACGCCACTGGTGACCGGTCTTCGGGTAGTACATGTAGGGCCGGCCGTCGTGGCTGAACTCGACGGCGTCGTCGTTGTACCGCGCGATGTAGTCGGTCTTTTTCAGGTTCCAGTCCGCGGAGCGGTACAGGAACATCCCCTTGCCGTAGGTGAAGTCCTCCTCGGAGACGGTGATCGGCCGCTCGTCGAGCCGGCTCATGTCGGTGACCAGCACGCCCCGCTGGTTGTCGAAGACCTCGTTTCTGAACCCGTCGGGCTCGATTGCGTACGACCACGCGAGCGACCCGTTCTCCGTGCGGGCGATGTCGCTCGTTCCGAGCCGGTGTGTCCGGTAGGAGACCGAGCCACGGGTCGAGATGTCCGAGACTTCCCGGGGGACGACCCGCGGGTTCTCGGGGTTGGCCTGCGGGAACTCCCCGACTTCCGACGCGTCGGCCATCGTCTGTCCGGCGAGCGTGCGCTGTTCGAGCGCGCCCGACGGGATGCTGACCAGGATCGAGAGCACGAACAGCACCCCGACGACTGCCCCGAACACCCGGAGTTTGCGTCTGGGCGACCCGTCACCGCTGAACAACTCGTCGGTCACGGCGTCGATCTCGTCTTCCCCGAACCGGAACTCGGAGTCGGAGTCTCTGGACCCGCTCGTCCCTTCCTGCTCGCGCCACGGCGGGAGATACCACAGCACGAGTGCCGTGAGCAGGGCGCCGCCCACCAGCACCGTTGCTGGCGGGGAGAAAAGCATGGAGTACACGAAGCCGTGCCACAGCGGTCGGGTGACGTACCCGAACACCACGACGACGAACAAGCCAGCCGTCCGCTTGAGAACATGGAAGGCCAGCGACCCCCCGACACCGCCGCCGGGACCGGGGAAGTCGTCGCCTCCATTCGCGTCAGACATAGTGGTCTGAGGTAGGTCCCGGAGCCATCTATACCTGTGGATATCCGCCTCCGAACCCCCCGACACGAGGGACACGACGACGATTCTTCGGCGACGTGTCGCCGGCAGTATCGGTTGTCGGACCCCGGCAGTTTACAACAGCCCAGCCCCAACGGGGAGCGAATGCAACTCGGTGGCAGACTCCCACCGGAGAAACGGATCCGCAGGGCTATCGTCGACCTCTGTGACGACCACCCGTTCTACGGCTCGGTAGCGATGCACGTCGATCTGCGTGCAACGAACGACACCCGGGTCCCGACGGCGGGCGTGCTCCCGGAGGGGGTGTTGTTGTACAACCCCGACTTCGTCGACGGACTGGACGACACCTCCCTCCGTGGCCTGGTCGCTCACGAGGTGCTCCACCTCGTCCTGGATTTCGGCGAGCGCCGCGGGGACCGGGATCTGCAGTTGTGGAACACCGCACAGGACGTCGTCATCAACCACATGCTCGTCGCCGACGGCTTCGACCTCCCGCCCGGTGGCGTGATTCCCGAGGACGGCAGCCTCAACACCGGCTCCTTCATCGTCGAGGGGATCGGCGCGGAGACCTCCGAGTCGATCTACGAGGACCTCCGCGAGACGGGAGCTTCACCGTCGGATCTCTCCGGTCCGAACCGCAGTGGGACCGGGACATCCCGTCGAGACGGCGACCAGGAAGTCGACGGCGACGGGTCGGGCGGATCCCTTCCGGACGCGCTCGACGACCAGAACCCCGGTGGGTTCGACATCCACTTCCACGACCGGGACGGTGAACGCCCCGTCGAGACGGCAGCGGCCGACGGGGAACCGGACTGGGAGCGCGTCGCTGTCGAGGCAGCCCAGCAGTCCCGACGCGTGGCCGACGACCGCGGGACGGCACCCGGAGCGGCCGTGGAACGGATCCGCGAGCGCACCTCCGAGACTGTCGACTGGCGGTCGGTGTTGCGCGAGCAGGTGACCACATCGCTCCCGTCCGGGTACACGTGGCGGCGACCCGCCGACAAGTCACGCGCAGCCGACACCTACCTCCCGGATACGGAGTGCCGCCTGCTCGAAGCGATCGTCGCACTCGACACGTCGGGGTCGATGACCCCGGACACGCTGGCGGTGGCCCTCGGGGAACTCCGGTCGCTGGAACGGCAGTACGACGAACTCGACCTGACGCTGGTCCAGCACGACGCCACGGTCCAGCGTGTCGTCCGCGAGTGGCGTCCGTCCCGGGCTGTGGAGTTCGAGGCCGAGGGGCGCGGGGGGACCTCCCACCGGCCGGTCTTCGAGTGGCTCCGGACCGAGCGACCCGGCGCCGA
Source organism: uncultured Halobacteriales archaeon (assembly GCA_964471665.1). Lineage (GTDB taxonomy): Archaea > Halobacteriota > Halobacteria > Halobacteriales > Haloarculaceae > SW-9-67-25. Next base: position 28,286 of record CAYYHG010000001.1, read on the forward strand.
CCTGCTCCTCGCGGTCACCGATGGCCGGACAGAGGGTCCCGAGACGGTCCCGCCGGGACTGGACGTGGTCTGGGTCCTCGTCGGCGAGACGGTCCGGGAACCCGACGTCGGAGTGGCCGTCAGAGTCGACGGGGCCTGATAGTGATTGCTGTAACGAATTTACCGTTTCGACCGCGTCGCGTCCTGCGGTCGATCCGGGAATGGCTTACAGCAATCACTATGATACTGTCGGTCGTGAAACCGGCCGCAGGCCGCCCGACCCGAGCGTTTAATCAGCTCCAGTCCTTCCCGGCGTGCGTGGTCGATTCGGAACGCGTCAGGTCGGTGGAGCACGCGACGCTACGGACAGTCCTCGACGGGTATCGCGACGCGGACGTCCCGCTGTTGATCCGTGGGGCGACCGGCGTCGGCAAGAGCCGGCTGGTCAGGGAGGACGCCGAGCGGTACGCGGCCGCCCGGGACCGGACCTTCGTCGCGTGGAACGAGGTCCCGCGGGAGCGAAAGCGCGCGGTCGCCGACGCACCCGACGGGTATCACATCTTCGTCGACGTCAGGCTCGCGCAGGTCGATCCCACGGACCTGCGGGGGCTCCCGGACCTCGACGGGTCGGCGACGACCTGGCACCCGCCGCTGTGGGTCGACGCCCTCTCGGCGCCCGGAGCCGGCGGGACCGTCTTCCTCGACGAACTGAACCTCGCGCCGCGGGCAGTCCAGAACGCGGCCTACCAGGTCGTCCTGGACCGGCAGGTCGGCGAGCACGCCCTCGCGGACGACGTGTGGGTAGTCGCCGCGGGGAACCGGCAGGGCGACGAGGCCAACGTCCGCCGGTTACCGGCCCCGCTGCGCAACCGTTTCGGGCAGGTCGAGCTCCGCGCGCCCACCGGCGGCCGCGACGGGACCTGGACCGAGTGGGCGGTCGCCAACAACCTCGACCCGCGGGTGGTTTCCTTCGTCGGCTCGCCGGTCGGCGCCAGCCACGTCCACGGGTTCGAGCAGGGCAAAGAGGCCTTCGCGACGCCACGGAGCTGGGAACGGGTGAGCACCCTGATCGAGGGTGTGAGCGACCCCGACAGGATCGAACGGCTGACCGCGCCGGTCGTCGGGTCGGGCCCGGCAACCGAGTTCGCAGGCTTCCTCCGTTCGCGGGAGTCGATCGACGCCGTCGTCGAGGACCCGCGTGCCATCCGCTCTCTCGAGTCCCGGAGCGCGCGCATCGCGACCATGACCGGCCTCGCGGAGGCATACGCCCGCGAGGACCTCCCGCTGGATACCGTCACCCGGGCGGCCTACCACCTCGACGACGGCGGCGAGACCGAGGTCGGCATCCTGGGACTCAAGCGGGCAAAGCGGCTCCGAGAGGACCACTTCCGGGCGCACGTGACCGACGCCGAGCGCTACGACCGTCTCGCCGAGGAGATCGTCGAGTATCTCCTATGACCGCCGGGCCGTGTCCGGGCTGTGGCCTGCCGGACCGGACCCACGACGTTCTCGCGGAGTGTTGGACTGCGCTCGAAGAGGCAAACCGGCTCGCGGACCGCTGGCGCGACGTCCCCGGTGCGCTCGCCCGGATCGGTTTCGACCTGCCGACCGACCGATCACTGCGGTGGCTCCGCGAGCGTGGCGAGGGCGTCTGGCCGCTGTGTGGGTCGCCGCCGGGCGGTGTGTCGGTCCCCGTCCCCGATCCGGGCGTGGACGGCTTCTACGCCCGCGCGGGGGCTGTCGAGACGGCACGCCGTCGGTTCCACCGCGGCCCGATCGCAGACACCGTGGTCGTCGAACGCCTCGGGACCGTCGACGAATGGCTCGCAGTCCGGCGGTCCTGTCGACCGGGGACGCTCGTCCCCGAGGACTGTCTCGACGGGCGGACCGACACAGCGGTGCGGGTCTTCGAACTCGTCGAGCCGCCCTCCGGTCACGACCCGGCCGCGCTCGCTGCCGAACGGTTCCTGCTCCAGCGAACCGGCGACGCGTTCGAAGACGTCCTCTTCGCCCACGACGGGTGGACGGGCGAGCGCGTCGCACGCGTGCCCGGCGACCGCGAGGTGCCGGCCGACGTCGAGCGGCGTTTGAAAGCCGAGATGGCGGCGGAGCTGCTATGATCGAGCGGTTCCGGGAGCGGGTCGCGGATTCGCTGGCGACCGACCCGTCCGACCGCCGCGGGCAGGCCCACGTGGCCGTCCTCGGCGTGCGTGAACTCCGGACGGGGACCCTCGCGGCCGGCGAACGCCGGACGGTGCGTGTCGTCGGCAGCGATCGGGCCTGGGAGTTGCTGGCGGTCCCCGCGGTCGAACGGGAACTCGAGTCGGTCTTTCGCTCGCTGATCGAGGCCGAGGGAACGACCGGCGTTCAGGCGACCCAGTTGCGCCGCACGGGTGACGCGGTCCTCTCGATCCGGACGTGTCCGTCTGTTACCCGGGATGAATCGACGGTCCGGGACGGACCGCTCGCTGTCCAGTCCGGATCCGTGTTCCCGTTCGTGACCGAACTCCGCCAGCCGACCTTCGCGGAAGTGCTGTACCTGCTCGCGTACGTCGCAAAGCGCGACGACTACCGCGGGAGATACGACGAGGGGCAAGGTTGCGCGACGCGGCTGACACCGGACGTCCAGAATCACGTCGCGATGGTCGTCACGAACTGGAAAACAGCCTCTCCGTCGGCCCGGGACCTCTCGCGGGCGGTCGCGACGGCCCTGGCGAGCCGGCGAACCCACGGCACGTTCGCCACCGGCGGCGGCGGTCGCTACGACTTCGAGGAACACGACCTCACAGCAGTGCTGACCGCGGACCGCCCCTACGATGTGGACACGGCCCTCGAGGCACTCGTGCACGCCGTCGAAGACGTCATTCCGTTCGGTGCGACCCACGGGCTGAACGACGTCGTCGGTCCCGGCGTCGTCGGCCCGGTCCTGGAAACGGTGAGTGAGCGCCCGCGTCTGGTCACTGCAGAACTGTTCTGAATCACAGCCGTCACCCGCCGAGGTAGAGACGGCCGACCTCTTCGTCTTCGAGCAGTTCCGTTCCGGTGCCGGTGAACTTTATCTCGCCGCTGGCGAGGACGAATCCGCGGTCGGCGACAGACAGCCCCTTCTCGGCGTTCTGTTCGACGATCAGGATGGTGGTTCCGATGTCGTTCAGCTGACGGATGCGGTCGAAGACGTCCTCGATGAACTTCGGTTCGAGACCAATTGACGGCTCGTCGAGCAACATGAGTTCGGGCTCGACCATCAGCGCCCGGGCGAGTTCGAGCAGGCGGCGCTGCCCGCCAGAGAGCGTGGCTGCCGTCTGTCGCTTGATGTTCCCGAGAATCGGGAACTCGTCGTAGAGTTCCGCGGCGCGTTCCTCGGCACGGTCGTCGTCGTCGAGCACGTACCCGCCCATGAGCATGTTCTCGTGGACGGACATGTCCGGGAAGACGCTCGCCGACTGCAGCACGTAACTCATTCCCGAGGCCAGGCTCTCCTGTGGACTGCGGCCGGTCACGTCCTCGCCGTCGAAGGTGACGGACCCGTCGAAGACGTCCGCGAACCCGTAGACGCTTTTCATGAGCGTGGACTTGCCCGAGCCGTTCGGGCCGATGAGACAGCCGATCGACCCATCTTCGAGCCTGAGATCGATGTCGTGGATGACGGTCGTGTTGCCGTAGCCAGCGGTTATTCCCGACAGTTCCAGCAGCGTCTCCTCGCTGTCGTCGGTCGCCGCGGTGGATCGTTGCCCACTCATCATTCCCTCCCGAGGTAGGCGTCGAGAACGCGGTCGTCGTTCTGTATCTCCCCGGGTGTGCCCTCGGCGATGCGCTCGCCGTGGGCCAGCGCGTAGATCCTGTCCGCAATTTCCATCACGAAGTCCATGTTGTGTTCGATGAGGAGGATGGTCACGCCCGCTTCGGTGTTCGTATCGCGGATGTAGTCGAGCATCTGCTCGATCATCGAGGGGTTGATACCGCCGGCGGGTTCGTCCATCAGCAGGATCTCGGGGTCGGCCATCAGCGCCATCGCGAACTCGAGCAGTTTCTGTTGCCCGAAGCTCATCCGACCGGCCCGGACGTCCGCCAGCCCGTCGAGGTCGACGTACTCCAGCAGTTCCGCGGCCCGCTCGCGGGTGCCGCTGTCCGGCGGGCGGAACTGCGCGAGGAAACTGTTGTTGCGCTGGGCGGAGGCCAGGAGGTTCTCCTCGACGGTCATGTCCTGGTAGACACGGGTCTGCTGGAACATCCGACCCATGCCCGCCTGGGCAATCTCGTACTCCGGCCAGTCCGTTATCTCCTGGTCGCGGAGGTAGACGTGCCCCTCGTCGACCTCGTAGGTCCCGGTGACGCAGTTGAACAGCGTGGACTTGCCGGCGCCGTTCGGGCCGATGAGACCGACGATCTCGCCCCGGCCGACGTGCATGTCGACCTCGTCGACGGCGACGAGGCCGCCAAAGCGCTTTGTCACGCCCTCGGTCCGGATGACCGCCTCGACGGCCGAACCCACGTCGGTGTCCGCTGTGGGTTCTCGGGCGGTCACGTCAGTCAGCACCCCCCTCGGCTTCAGGTTCGGGTTCGGGTTCGGCCTCGGCCGTCCCCGCGGCGCCGCCGCCGTGCTTGTAGTACTCCATGGCGCTGGCCCGTTCGCGCAACTGGCCGACGACGCCCTCGGGGAACTGGACGACGGTCAGGATGACGACGGCCCCGAGGACGATCAACTGGACACCAGGAAAGAACGTGTCGATCTGCAACACGAGCGCCCAGAGCCCGAACGCGCCCAGCACGGGGCCGGCGACGGTGCCGGTCCCGCCGAGAAACGCCATCACGATGAACTCGACGTTCCAGGCAGTGTTGAACGCCTGCTGTGGGTCGACGAAGGTGTTGTACGGTGCCCACATGGCGCCGACGAGTCCGGTGAACAGCGCCGCCAGCATCCACGCGGCCGTCTTGTAGTAGGTCGTGTTGATTCCCATCGCAATCGCTTTCTCCTCGTCGTCACGGATGGTGTTGAGGACGTAGCCAAACCGGGAGTCGAGCAGGTAGTAGACGACCGCAATCTCCGCGACGAGTGTGGCGAGGATGGTGTAGTAGAACAGCGACTGGGGTGGCACGTCGAGCAGAATGATGCCGTCGGGACCGCCCGTGATATCGAGGTTGCGTGCCACCTGGATGGCGACCAGCAACACGCCGAGCGTGGCGATGGCGAAGTACCCGCCCCGCAATCGCAGTACGAGCAGTCCGATGACGGCAGCGAAGACGAGTGCCGCGAGCCCGGCAGCGACGAACGATACCCCCAGATTGACGCCGTAGGTCTTGAACAGGATTGCGCTGGTGTACGCGCCGACGCCGAAAAAGGCCATGTTCCCGAAGCTCGGGTAGCCGGTCTGGCCGCCCACCAGGTCCCAGGACAGCGCCAGCACGCCGAAGATGTACAGCTGGATCGCGACGGTCGTCCAGAACTGGCCGAGCAGGCCCGCCGCCTTGACCGCGACGGTCACGACGGTGAAAACGCCCAGCAACGCCCAGCCGTAGCGTTCGGCGACGTCGAGCACCTGCCGTGCCCGGTCGAGTGCGCCGTCCCAGAGGATTGCCAGCGCACCGACGACGAGTACCAGTGCGGACGTGTCGGTGGCCGGGAGCGGCCCACGCAACTGGAGCAGCGCCAGGAGTGTGACGACGATCCCGAACAGCGCCCACAGCCGCTCGCCGTCGAAGACGGACGCCCAGACGAGCGCAAGAACTCCGGCGGGTGCCAACAGCGTCGCCCACACCGCGAGCGACACGACGCCGATCACGTCGAGGGCGTAGAGAGCGACGGCCGCCGCGATGGCGAGGCCGCCGGCAGCGATCAGGACGTACTCCCGGATGGAGTCCGGCGTTTCTGGGAGCAGGGACGAACCCGCGCGGGTTCCCTCCTCGTCGCTCTCGATCGACTGGCCGAACAGTCCGCTGGGCTTGACGACCAGCAGGACGATGAGCAGCGAGAAGCTCACTGCCAGTGTCCACGTAGAACTGATGAATCCAGTGACGAGTTCCTCGACAGTCCCGAGTGCCAGGCCACCGATGAGCGCGCCGGGAATCGAGCCGATGCCGCCGAACACGACGATGACGAAGCTCTTCAGCGTGAAGATGAGCCCCATCTGGGGGCGGAGGCTGAGGATCATCCCGACGAAGGCGCCGGCGCCGCCGGCGATAGCTGCCGAGAGTCCGAACGTGACCGCCCGGGTATGTTCCACGTCGATGCCGACGAGTTCCGACGCCTGCGGATTCTGGGCCACGGCGCGTATCGCCCGCCCCCGGCGTGTCCGCTGGAGGTACACCCACAGAAGCGCGGTGAGCGTGAGCGCACCCGCGAACGCGATCAGCTTCAGCTTCGGGACAACGATTCCGGCGATCCGCATCGACGGGTCGGCGATGGCAACCTGAATACTCCGCGGATCGGCCGACCACGCCAGAATCGCGAGTTGCTGGATCGCGATACTGATCCCGAAGGTGATCAGAAGCGTCATGAAGACGTTCCTGTCGGTGACCTGCTGGACGAGGATCCGCTGGATTAGATACCCGACAGCGTACAGCACCGCGACCACGACCGGAATGCTGGCGAGCGCGACGGTGAGTGAGGCGTCACTGCCGGCGGCAAACTGGACGACCCAGTAGCTCGTGTAGCCGCCGAGCATCACCATCTCGCCGTGCGCGAGGTTGATGATGTCGACGACGCCCCAGATCAGCGCGAACCCGACGGCGACCGTCGCGAACAGCGCCCCGACCAGCAGCCCGTTGACGGCGAACTGGACGAATTCCTGGACGACCATCCGTCCCTACCGGTCCGACCAGGGCGGCGTCGGGTAGATGGGTTCGGACTGGCGGGCCGCCTCCGGGTAGACGATCTGCTTTCCGGGGTCTGGCTGCCACTGGTAGACGATCATGTTCTTGTTGATGACACCGTTGTCTGCGAACGCGACCGTGCCGTAGGCCGTCGGGAACTCCAGTTCGCGGATCGTATCCCGAACCGCCAGCGGCGACAGTTCGTCGGTGTCCTCGAAGGCGCGGACGAACGTCTCGACGACACCGACGCCGGCGGCGTTGTGGTAGTCGGGCGTGTAGTCGAACCGTTCCTCGTGGGCGTCGACGTACTCCGCGGTCGAGCCGAACACGGGGTCCGAGAAGTTGGCGTTGACCGCCCACGAACTCGGTCCGTACCAGTAGTTGCCCTTGGCGCCGGACTGTTCTTTGAAGCTGTCGGTCAGGCTCCCGACCGTGGCCATCGCCGCGTCGACGTTGACGTCCTGGCTCTCCATCTGGTCGGCTGCGATGACCGCGTGCTTCTGGTGGGCGGTGAGCAACAGGATGTCGGCGTCGTTGTCCCGGACCCGCCCGAGGTTCGTCGAGAGATCCGACGTCTCGGTGGGGAACTCCCGGTCGACGATGAGTTCCATGCCGTCCGTGTTCTCTATCTTGGTCCGTGCGCCCGCCGCACTCGACGTGCTGAACGTGTCGTCCTCCGAGAGCAACGCCACGTCCAGTGCTCCCGATGCCCGTTCCGACACCATGTCGATGAAGCTCAGGGGATACTTGTCGGCCGTCGGCAACAGTCCGAAGATCCACTCGTTGCCCTGGCTGAAAATCTCCGGACTCGCACCGCCGCCCTCGACCATCGGAAGCTGGTTGTTCGCCGCGACCGCGCTGGCCGGCAGCGTCACTGTGCTCGAGTACGGTCCAAGGAGGTACTCGACGCCCTCCTGGTCGATGAGTTCCTGGTAGATTGCCCGCGACTTGGAGGCGTCGGTCTCGTCGTCCCTGAGGACCATCTCCAGCTCGTAGGTGTTGCCGTCGCCGGCCTCGACACCGCCTGCCTCGTTGATCCGCTGGATGGTCTGTTCGTAGGAATCTCTGTAGAGTTGCCCGAGGTCGGCGTTGTCTCCAGAGAGGCTCATCGATCCGCCGAGCTGGATCACCTGCATACCGCCGTTGTCTGTCGATCCACCGTCGTCCATGTCATCGCCGCCATCGCCGCCGTCGCCGCCGTCGCCGCCGTCGCCGCCGTCTTCGCCGTCGCCACCGCCGTCTTCGCCGTCGCCGCCGCCATCCCCACCGTCACCTGCACACCCCGCGAGTCCGGTCAGTCCAACCACACCTGCGCTACCGGCAAGCGTTACGAACGTCCGCCTGTCGTGCTCTCGAGTCATTGTGTGCTCCACGGATATCTGATCCGTGGAAATCACATCAAACTTCGGGTATATAAACCGACACAGCCTTTTTTACTTCGGTGAAAAAGTGTCTTCTCCGACTGGACGCCCCGAACCCCGCCTCCAGTCGACGGTGATACTGTCGGCTACAAGCCCGTGAGTAATTTCGACCTCCCGTGGAGTCGAATATCTCCACGTCGTTATGGCCGGCAGTATGAGCCCCTATGACTGGCCTCGCGGAGCTCATAGGGACGGTTGTAGTTCTTTACCGGATCACCCGCACGACGACGGGCGGTTGTCCTGGAAAACGGCTACAACCGTCCCTATCACTGGAATTCGTACGCTATCCCTGTCAGCTCTTCGCTTCTGTCCCACAGCCTCTTCGCGTCACGTTCGTCGTACGACGCTTCGTTGGACGATTGCCTCTCGGGTGTTCCGCGCATATTCATGAACCCACCTGGTCCGTAGTAGTCACCGCCCTGCACGTCGGGGGCGGTCGACGCATACAGCAACGGTAACGCGCCCTTCTGGGCCGATTGGCCGACGATCGCGTTGGCAACTTTCATCAGTCCCAGGCGCACCGTCGATCCCTCCTGTTTCGGGCCGCGGTACTGGAGGTTCGTCGCCGCATACCCCGGGTGGCAGGCAACGCTAATCGTTTCAGTGATGTCGACCGCCTCCAGTCGACGCTGGAGCTCGTAGGCAAACAGGAGGTTGGCCAGCTTGCTCTGGCCGTAGGCTTCCCACTTCCCGTAGGACTGTTCGCGGTGAAGATCGTCGAAATTGACCTCGCCGGATTCGTGTGCGCCACTGGAGTGGGTGACGATCCGGCTCTCGCCCTCGCTCCCGACGAGCAGATCCAGCAAGAGGCCCGTCAGTGCAAAGTGACCGAGGTGGTTCACGCCGAGTTGTTTTTCGAAGCCGTCTTCGGTCTCTTGCCGTGGGATAGCCATCACGCCGGCGTTGTTACAGAGGATGTCGATGGCGTCGTAGTCCTGATTGACGCCGGTAGCGAAGGATTCGATCGAATCGAGAGACGCGAGGTCACACTGCCGAACGTTCAGGACGGACCCGGTGTTGCCGAGGCTGTCCCGGATGTCGGTCGCTGCCTGTCGGCCCCGGTCTGTGCTTCGGCAGGCCATGATCACGGTCGCGCCGTTGGCCGCGAAGGCTCTGGTCGCCTCGAAGCCCAGTCCGCTGTTGGCTCCCGTGACGAGGACGGTTTTGTCCGCGCAATCCGGCATCTGGTCCACAGTCCACGATGCTGGCATTAGCGCACGTACGGTCTCAAGGCTTATACTGTCGGCTATAACTTCGTCCAGATGTTCCCCAGCCGGGGTGTCAATATTCTTCAGAGATTATGAATTATCGTGGAGGGCCGAAGCGAATCGTGGAGGGCCGAAGCGAATCGGGGCGGACCGAAACGAGTCGGCGCACTCCGGGCTACGAGGGGGAACAAAAAGTAGCCGGCGGAGACTCAAAGAGCAGTTTGAGCTACTGGCCCAGGTACCAGACGGCGGCGACGACCGCGAGCACGAAGGCGCCGCCGGCGAAAAAGAGCAGTCCCGGCGGCAGGCTGGCGGCGGCCCCGACGGTCCCGTCGACGGCCTCCGGTGCCGGCGTGGAGGTGGCCACCGGTTCGGGAGTCACAGTCGGCGTGGCCATCGGTTCGGGAGTCGCTGTCGCGGTCACCTCTTCGGTCGGGGTTTCGAGTGTCTCGGGTGCCGGCGTCTCCGTCGCCTCTGCTGTGTCATCGCCCGTGACGCCGCCGCCGTCGCCGCCGTCCGCTCCGCTGGCGTCACCGTCGCCGACCGCGCCGCTATCGTCGCCAGCGCCGTCTCCGGCAGGGGTGTCGACCGAGAGGTCCCGGCCGAACAGTGCCTGGATTGCGAGGCTGGCGGCCGCGAGGGCGCCCAGCGCGCCGACGAGGCGCTGGAGTGCCGATCGGAGGACAGAGCCTTCCTCCTGGTCGCCGGCGAAGATGACCAGCGGCTGGTCGGCCGCCGCGTAGACGTCCATCTCCCGGCCCTTCGCGGAGTAGGCGGTGTCGACCACCTCGACGGCACCCGCCGACTCGAGGTTCTCGAGATGGTACTGGGCGTTCTGGAGAGACGTGTCCACCCGCTCTGCGAGTTCGGACGGCGGTGCGGGGTCGTCGTGGACCTCGGCGAGGAGATTCCGAGCCGTCTCTGAGGACAGCGCGGACAGCACCTCCTCGGCGTCTTCGCTGTCGACACCGATCACGCGTGGTTCGGTGTCCTCCGCAGGAGACGCGTCGGGTCTGGAGGGCAGGAGCGACATTGCTGGCGCGTTGTCGGGCCGCTGTGATTAGTCTTTTCTGACGAACCGACCGGTCCCGGCGAAACCACTTTGCTTGCCCCCTCCCTATCCGGGAGCATGGTCGACCTGATACTGTACGGGATCCTCGCTATCATCCTGCTTTTCGTTTTCTTCGCGTATCTGATGCTCCGCCGGACGGTGACCGGGTTCAAAGAGGGAGTCGAGGATGGAACCAGGGACGGGCAGCGGCGCAGGTAGGCTCAACCCGAACCCACAACTGGTTTGCGCGTGCCGTCCACACGGGGATATATGGACCCGCGCATCCGCGAACACGCCACGGTGATCGCAGACCACTCGGTCGACCTCCAGCCCGGCGACGACGTGGTTGTCGTCGCGCCGCCACAGGCAGCGGATCTGGTCGTCGCACTCCACGAAGTCCTCGGTGACCGGGGCGCGAACCCGCTCGTCGTCAGCGGCAACGACCGCTTCCAGCGGGCATATCTCCGTGCCGCAGACGACTTCGAGACGCCAGACCACGAGATGGCGCTCGTCGAGGGCGCCGACGTCTACATCGCGATCCGTGCGAACGCGAACGTCACCGAAACCAGCGACGTCGCCCCCGAGACCAACGCCGCCTACCGGAAGGCAAAGCGACCGATCCTGGACGAACGCCTCTCCAAGCGGTGGTGTCTCACCCAGTATCCCGCCCCCGCGAACGCACAGCTCGCGGAGATGTCCACCGAAGCCTACGAGGACTTCGTCTGGGACGCTATCAACAAAGACTGGGAGGCCGTCCGCGAACACCAGTCCCAGATGGTCGAGATCCTCGACGGCGCCGACGAGGTCCGTATCCGGTCGGGCGGGACCACCGACGTCACGATGTCTGTCGCCGGCAACCCCACACTCAACGACTACGGCGAGAAGAACCTGCCCGGCGGCGAGGTGTTCACCGCGCCGCTCCCCGACTCGGTCGACGGTGAGGTCCTGTTCGACAAACCCCTCTACCACCAGGGCCGGGAGGTGACCGACGTCTCGCTCACCTTCGGCGACGGCGAAGTTGTCGACCACAGCGCCGACAAGAACGAACACGTGTTGACCGAAGTGTTGAACACCGACGAGGGCGCCAGCCGACTGGGCGAACTGGGAATCGGCATGAACCGCGACATCGACCAGTTCACGTACAATATGCTCTTTGACGAGAAAATGGGCGACACCGTCCACATGGCCGTCGGACGGGCCTACGAGGACACCGTCGGCGAGGACAACGAGCAAAACGAGTCTGCGGTTCACGTGGACATGATCGTGGACATGAGCGAGGATTCGACCATCGAGGTGGACGGGGACGTCGTCCAGCGGGACGGGACCTTCCGGTTCGAAGACGGCGACCTCTAACTCCCGCGTGTGCGGTCGCCCGCGTCATCGCCATCGGTAAACCGCTCGGTGACCAACGGATCACAGCATGACTGGTCTCGCACTGGATCTCGACGAGGGACTCGCGGCCGTCGCCGGAGCCCAGCCACTCGTCCACGCGCTCACCAACAGCGTCACGACCAACGACGTGGCACAGGTCGTCCTCCACTGGGGAGGCCTGCCGGTCATGTCCCAGGACGACCGCGAGGTCGCCGACATGGTCGCCGCGGCGGCGGCCTGCCTGCTCAACACGGGAACCCTCGACGCGACGAGCGAGGAAACGATGGTGCGGGCGGGCGAGGCAGCCGCCGAACACGGCGTCCCGGTGGTTCTCGATCCGGTCGGGGCCGGCGCGACGCCCACCCGGAGCCGCGTCGCCCGGCGGTTCGCGACCGGCCTCGATCCGGCGGTGATCAAGGGCAACGACGGCGAAGTGACGGCGCTCGCGGGCGAGGACGCGGCCGTGCGGGGCGTCGAATCGGTCGGCGAGTACGCCGACGTCGCCGAAACTGCACACGCCTGCGCACGCGAGTTCGACACTGTCGTCGTCGCGTCGGGCGCGACCGACATCGTGGCGACCACCGACGCCGCCTTCGAAGTCCGTGCGGGCCATCCGAAGATGGGTGCGGTCGTCGGCACGGGCTGTATGCTCGGCGCCACGATCGCCGCGTTCGCCGGCGTCGTCGACGACCCCGGACGCGCCGCTGTACTCGGGACGGTCGCGTTCGGACTGGCCGGTGAAGCAGCCGCCGACGGCGCCTTCGGTTCCTACCACGGCCCTGCGAGCTACCACACCGCGTTCCTCGACGCGGTCGCTGGACTTGACGACGCCGCAGTCGACGACCCCGACACGCGCGTCGATCGCGTCCTCCAGTCCTGATACTGCCGGTAATAAGCCCGTGAGTAATTTCGATCCCGTGGGGTCGAATATCTCCACGTCGTTATGGCCGGCAGTATGAGAGGGAGCTGTCTGACGACGACTGTTCGGCCGACCAGTATCTGCCACACAGTCAGCACTCGTTTTATCGACTGTGATAGAAGTCTCCGACCCTGAACGGGCAGACACGGCAGCCCCTGTTCCCGGATCGGTCGTCGCCTTCCTCTCGGTGACGAACGCGCTGCCCGGCGTCGGCGCCGGTGCCTTCGGCGTGTCCGGCGTCTAGTCGAGGTCGCTCCCGCTGGCCCGTGTCTCTCCGGCACGGAGGCGGTGGAACGTCGACGCGTACCGGCGGAGTTTCCGGATCAAGAACAGACCCCAGATGGTGTCGTAGACGAGCACGTACCCCAGGAATCCGACGATCGGTGGCACCTCCAGTAGCGTCGCGATCAGTCCTGATCCGACGCCGACCGTCGTGTTGTAGGTCGCGTGGATGAACGCAGCGAGAAGCAGGCCCTTCACGACAATCGGCCCGCGCCGGTCTGGGTTGAACTTCGCGAGGCCGAGGTAGTAGCCCGCGACCGCCGAGTAGATGACGTGGCCCGGACCCGCGAGTGCGCGAACGGCGGTGATCGAGCCGCCGGCCCCGATAACGGCCGCGAGGCCGGCGTCCATGCCGATGTCGCCGAGCTGCCTGGCGATGAAAATCGAGTTCTCGACGGTCGCAAAGCCCAGCCCGGCCATCGCGCCGTAGACGGCGCCGTCGACGACACAGTCGAACGAGTCTTTGCCGTAGGCGTACAGCCGGACTGCCAGGAGTTTCACGGCTTCCTCCGTGGGCCCGACCACGACAAAGAAGAACACTGCCATCCCGAGAAACCCGAGCGGATCGAAGGCCGGTTGCAGCACCGAGTTGACGACGGCAGCGAAACTCGCGGTCAGGATGCCCAGCAGGAACGTCGCGACCAGCAGTCGGAGCGGTTCCGCGCTTGTTGTGTCGCTGACGTAGACGTAGGCGGCGAGCCCGAAGGCCGGAAGCGCCGAAAACACTGTCAGGATCCCGACCTGGGGATCCACGAGCGCGGACAGACCCCCGATCCCGAGCAGGACGAGAAAGGCCGTCAGGACGACGATTGTCCAGGCCGCCCGGAGGACGAACCTGTGGACCGTCACGGCCAGCCTGTCCAGGCGAGTGCGTTGCTCCCACGTCGCGATGTCGTAGAGGTCGACTTCCTCGTCCGCGAGGTCCTCGACTGGATCCCGCTCGGCCATACTGTCCGTTCGGACACCAGCACCTAATTGTTCCGTTGCCATTTCCCGATCCTGTTACACGACCTCGAATCGTTTACTTTCAAATGGCTCTGTCCCATGCGCGGGTGTATGCCAGATCCTGATGGTCCCGGCGTCCTGGAGGCGCTCGCGTCCCTGCCGACCGTCGCCCACCCGACCGTCTCGCCCGGCAGAGACAGGGTGGCGCTCTACTATACCGGTCGACGTAAGCCCTGATACTTTTAGCCGGGAATGTCCGGCTGAGAAGTATCAAAAGTTACGTCGACCGGTATACGACGGGTCGGGACGGAACGAACTCCACGTCCTCGACGCGCCACTGCTGGTCGCTCACGGCGTCAACGACAGCCGCGTGCCGGTCTCGCAGGTCCGCGTCTTCCGGGACAGACTCCTCGCGGCGTCTCGGCTCCGGGAGCGAGTGAGAAGCCGGAGCCAGTCAGCGAGGGAGCCGCGCGAAGGCGAACTCGGTGCTGGAGCCCAGCGGGTCGTCGGCCGTCACGGTCCGGACGTCGGTGAATCCGGCGTCGCGAAGCTGCGCGAGCGTCCGGTCACGTCCCGGCGCCGAGAAGAACATCTTCCCGCCCATCCACCCCCGCCGGGTCGTCTCGAACCGGCTCCCAGGCAGTGTCATCAGCAGGCGGCCGCCCGGTCGAAGCACGCGAGCGAACTCCACGTATACTGCCGGGTGGCGGTCCCGAACCACGTGGAAGACTGCGTGGTAGGCGGTGATTGCGTCGACCGCCGCGTCCGCGACCGGAAGTGTCGACATCTCGCCTTGCACCAGCCGCGCGGCCGGCACTGTCCTGGCTGCGAGTTCGAGCGCACGACGGGAGACGTCGACCCCGACGCTTCCCGCGGGCAGGTTGGCCAGCGTCCGTGCGCCGTCGGCCGGGCCGATGTCGAGAACCAGCGGATCCTCGGGCAGGTCGGCCACCAGCTCCTCGAGGAGGTCTGCGTCGGAGCCGTCTGGATCCCTGCGGGCTGTGTACGTCTCCGCGATGTCGTCCCACGCGCGGCGTACCTCGTTGCGGTCCATACGTTGCCCGCGGGACTCTCGCCCAATGAATCCTCTCACAGCGGTACTTGCTGGGCACATTTTGTCGGCGGTATTCCAGGTGAGCCTTTACCGGAGGTCCCAAGAAAGTGTCTGAAAAATAGTCCCGCCTGGATTCGAACCAGGGTCGCGAGCCATTTCCCGGGTAGAGCGTGTCTCTGTCCCGTCCAGAAGCTCGCAGGATTGGCCACTACCCCACGGGACTTCAGGTAGACGAACGTCTGTGATTCACTAAACGCTGTCGGTTTCGCGGGGCGGTGTCGGTGGATTGTAGTGTTCAACCCGATGGCAGTTGGCGCAGAGAACAATACACTGCTCGATCTCGTCAGCGATTCTCTCTCGAATACCCGTAATTGACCATTTTGGCGACACCGAGTTCCACCTCCTCCTCATCGAGATGGTGGAAACCAAGTGCCGGAGGGCGGCCTTCGCCACACCGCTTGCATTCCCGTTCCTCTCGCTTCATTTCGTGGAGCCACTGTCGTAGTTCCTGGCGATGTCGTTCTTTCCGGTCGATCCAGTCCTGTCGGTTCTTGTAGTACCATCGCTGCTGCCCGCTGATGGTGGTTGCTGTAAGCCATTATCGGATCGACCGCAGGACGCGCGGTCGAAACGGTAATTCGGTACAGCAATCACTATCTGTACCGATTGATATCGTGTCTTGACGTGTGACAGAGTCACGTTCGGGTGGATATGAGTTCTTCTCACTCCGCGTCGTCCGGTATCTCCACCCAATCCGGTTTCGGTTGTCCATCCATTCCACTGTTTGCACCTTGTTCGAACGTCTCCAGGCCGGCTTTCTCTTTTGCCTCGTTCCAGCCACCGAGACACTTCATGGTCAGTGACGCCGGCAGAGATAGCGTCGCTGGCGACAGTTTCGCTGCCCTTGCCGGTAAAGAGAATAAACGGGAGGTCGGGATATTCCGCTCGGACAGCCTCGAAAAATTCGATCTTCCAGATGGTAGACAGTCAACTCGGCTGCCGAGTAGAGATCCATCTGCCGAAGTTGTGGGCACGGTATCTTCCGGTTTTCGTATAGCGACATACCATATACTGGCACGACGCGCCGTGTTTTTACGAATCGGCCGAGTACGGCTGCTATGGTCGAGAACGTGGCGAGTGAGTTGGCGGATCTCGAACCGGCGGATTTCTATCTGCTGTCGGGAGTCGAACAGGGGATGCGCTTCTCGGAGTGGGTCGCCCGGCAGAAACTGCCCGACTTCGCGGATCTCACGCCGGAGGAGGTCGACTACCGGCTGGATCGCTGCGAGCGCCGGGGATTGCTCGAGCGCAAGACCATCCAGTACGAGGGCTTTCGGCTCACCTTCGAGGGGTACGACGCGCTCGCCCTGCACACGTTCGTCGAACGCGACACCATCGACGGGATGGGCGCGCCGCTGGGCGTGGGCAAGGAGAGCGACGTCTACGAGGTCCGGTCGTACAAGCCCCTGGCGCTGAAGTTCCACCGCGAGGGGTACACGGAGTTTCGGGCGGTCAACCGCGAACGGGAGTACACCGCCGACCGCGACCACGTCTCCTGGATGTACACCGCCCGGAAGGCTGCCGAACGCGAACACGAGGCCCTCGAGACGCTGTACCCCGACGTCTCGGTGCCCCGGCCAGTCGATTACAACCGCCACGCCATCGTCATGGACCTGATCGACGGCGTCGAACTCGCCCGGACGAAACTCGAACCCGGCCAGGTCGTCCCGATCCTGGAGTTGATTCTCGCAGAGATGGCGACTGCACACGCCCGTGGCTTCGTCCACGCCGACATGAGCGAGTACAACGTCTTCGTCACCGAGAACGGCGTCGTGGTCTTCGACTGGCCGCAGTCGGTGCCGGCCGACCACGAGAACGCCACCGAACTGCTCGAACGCGACGTCGAGAACATCGTCGGCTACTTCGGGCGCAAGTATCCCGACCGGATCGGCGGTGTTGATACCCGGGCGCTGGCCGACGCCCTGACCCGGTCCGAGTCTGTCGACGTCCGCGAGTTTCTCGTCGGCTGATCGTGACTGCTGTCGTTCTGCACCAGATCGCCAGACGTCGGCTGCCCGATCCTGAAAACGGCGACAGTCGTCTCTCTGACACCGGTCTATCCCGTCCGGGACTCCGTTCTCGATACATCGCATGCTGCTATAGAAAATGGGGGGCTGATCGACCTGGAGTGAGTATCGTGAGAGTTGTAATTCAGTACGGGATCGACCGCACGAACGCGGGCGATCGACCCGGGACAAAGCTACAACTGTCACTGTATCATAGGGACGGTTGTAGCCGTTTTCCAGGACAACCGCCCGTAGTCGTGCGGGTGATCCGGTAAAGAGCTACAACCGTCCCTATCAGAACCCGGCGACCTCCCGGATTCCCTCGCGGATCCGCGTGGCGTTGGGCAACTGGAAGTCCTCGAGGTCGTACAGCGGGTAGACGACGTCCCAGCCGGTGATCCGCTCGACCGGCGCCTCCTGGTAGAGCAACGCCTCCTCCTGGAGCGTGGCGATGACTTCGCCTGCGAGCCCGCCCGTCCGGGGGGCTTCGTGGACGACGACCGCCCGGCCGGTTTTCCGGAAAGAGTCGACGAGCGTCCCGCGGTCCATCGGCGAGAGCGTCCGCAGGTCGACCACCTCGACGTCTATCTCTCCCGCGAGTTCTCCGGCCGCCTCCAGGGTCGGTCGTGTCATCGCGCCCCACGTGAACGCCGAGACGTCATCCCCCTCGCGGCGGACGGCGGCCTCGCCCAGCGGCGTCTCGTAGGTGGCCTCGGGCACCTCCTCTCGGAACGACCGGTAGATCTTCTTCGGCTCGAGGAAGACGACGGGATCGGGATCCCGGATACTCGCGATCAACAGTCCCTTGGCGTCCCGGGGGGTGCTGGGAACGACCACTTTGAAGCCGGGATGGTGGACGAAGATGGCCTCCATCGACTCCCCGTGGAGATCCGGGGCGCGGACGCCGCCGCCGAACGGCACCCGGAGGACCAGCTGGCAGGGATACTGGCCCCGCGACCGGGCGTGCATGCGGGCCGCCCGGGTGTACAGTTGCTCCATTGCGGCGTAGGTAAAGCCCATGAACTGGATCTCCACCACGGGCCGGAGGCCGGAGGCCGCCAGACCGACCGCGGCGCCGGCGACGCCGGTTTCGGTCAGCGGCGTGTCGATGACCCGCGTGTCACCGAAGGCGTCGTAGAGCCCCTCTGTCGCACGGAAGACGCCACCCGACCGGCCGACGTCCTCCCCGAGGACGACCACCGACTCGTCGTCGGCCATCTCGTCGTGCAAGCCCTCGGCGACCGCCTCGACGAGCATGAGCTCTTCCGGCATGTTACCACCTGAACGCCTCCTCGCCGTGTTCCTCGTAGAGCGCCAGCAGTTCCTCGCGCTGGTCGTCGATGTAGGCGGGCGGGTTCGCGAACACCTCGTCGAACACCTCCCTGGGAGTCTGCTGGGCGGCGACCTCGAGGGCGCTCTCGGCGGCCTCGCGGGCACGCTGCTGGGCACTCTCGCGGACGCCTGCGGCGTAGCTCTCGTTCCAGAGGCCGCGGTCGGCCAGGAACGCCTCGAAGCGGTCGATGGGGTCGCGCTCGCGCCAGGGTTCGAGGGCGCTCTCGTCGCGATACCGGGAGTCGTCGTCGCTGGAGGAGTGGGCGCTCCGGCGGTATGTCAGCGCCTCGACGAGCGTCGGCTCGCCGGTCTCGCGGGCCCGCTCGACGGCCCGCCGCGTCGCACGGTAGGTCGCCAGGGGGTCGTTGCCGTCGACGAGGACGCCCTCGAACCCGTAGCCGTCGGCCCGCGAGGCGTAGGTGTCGGCGGCGGTCTGGCGCTCGACCGGCGTCGAGATCGCCCACTGGTTGTTGAGGACGAGAAAGACAACGGGGACGTCGAAGACGCCGGCGAAGTTGAGTCCGGCGTGGAAATCGCCCTTGCTGGCGCCGCCGTCGCCGACGCCGACCAGGCCGACCTCGTCGTAGCCCTGGAGGGTCCGTCCCCACAGCAGGCCGACGGTCTGGGGGACCTGTGTCCCGACGGCGACGATGTGGGGCAGGCGCCGCTCGTGGGCAGGCAACGTCTCCCGGTCGTCGGACTGCCACTCCTCGTAGCCGCGCAGCCAGAACAGGAGGATGTCCTCCAGGGGTCGGCCGCGCTGGATGTGAGCGCCGTACTGGCGCCACTCCGTGTTCAGCCAGTCCCGGTCGGCGAGCGCCGCCGCGGGGCCGACGTGGGCGGCCTCGAGTCCGCGACATCCCATCCAGAAGTGGAACTCGCCCCGGCGCTGGAGGGTCGCCCCGCGCTCGTCGAGCTGTCGGGCCTGCACCATCGACTCGTACATCTCACGCAGCGTGTCCTCGGCGACGGAGAGTTCCTCGACGGCCGCCTCGTCGTAGCTCCCGTCGGGCGCGAGGAGCCGCTCGCAGTGCTCGAACTCGTCCGGAAACCGTACCATGCTCCCTCTCTCGGGTGTCCAGCACTTCAAACCCGTCTCCCGTCTCGGCGTCGACACGGGCCTGTCGCCGTTAGGTGCCGCCGGTAGCGGGCAGGACCAGCCCGAACTCCCGTTCGAGGACGTCGTGCCACTCGCGGGGATCTACTGGCTGTTCGCGGGTCTCGCCGCCCTCGATGATCGTGAGCGTCTCGGGTTCGAGTTTCCTGTGGCCACGTTCGGTCGCGACGGTGGCAAACGGATCACCGGTAAACGGCGACTCCGGCGCGGTCGAGAGGAACTCGCAACTCGCCCGGAAGAAGTCCATCCCGACCGGCCGGTCGCGGAACACGTACCTGTCCTGCCAGCCGTCGTCGGTCGGCCGCCGGAACTGTGTGCAGTAGTCGGCGTCGGGACGGTCGCTCTCGGTAATCCGCCAGCAAACGCCGGCTTGGTCCTCGCGGACGCAGCCACCGAGGGGGAGCGGGCGACGGATCGTCGGGACGGCGACGCCGACGTCGACAACGTACCGCCGGTCGAGCGTGACGACGTTCGTGTGGTGGTTTGCCGGTGGGGTGGCGTTACCCGCCTCGTCGAGGACTCGCGCGGCCACGCGCTCGCTCTCGAAGCCCAGTTCCGAGAGCAGCCAGCCAAACAGGCCGTTGAGTTCGTAACAAAAGCCCCCGCGCTCGCGCTCGACGATCTTCTCGTAGACGTCCTGGAGGTCCAGCGACACCCTCTCGCCGTCGTCGTCCGCGAACGGGTCGCCGGTGATGGCGAGATTCTCGAAGGGCACCGACCGGACGTGGGCGCGCTGGAGACCCTCGAGGGCGTCGTGGTCGCGTGCCTCGACGTCGCCGCGCGTCAGGCCGACACGTTCCAGGTAGCGGTCGACGTTCACAGTTCACTCCCCGCCGTTCTCAGCCACGCCGTCGGTTTCCGTGACGAACAGGGCAGCCAGTCCGAGGGCGGCCAGCGTCTCGACGACGATTGCGACGAACTCGACGGGACCGGCAAAGAGGTGGTCGAGGAACCACTGGAACGTGATCGATTCGTTGCCCGCCGCCGGCCCGGCGACGATGAGCAGCCGGTGGCCGCCGAGGTGCCAGCCGAAGTACGCGAGGACGTACCCGAGCATGACCACGATCCCGGCGACGTAGAACGGCCGTCGGTCGGCAGCGTTCCGCGCGAGGGCCATTCCCACGAGGATCGCGAGCCCGGAGACGACAAAAAGCGGCCACCGGGCGTCCCGTGGGAGGAGCCACCCTGCCAGCAGCAGCTTCTCGAGCCACTGGAACAGCCCCAGCGCCAGGTGGATGAGCGCCGCGACGAAGACCAGCTGTGTGGTGAGAAAGCCGACCAGCCGCCGGGTGTCTGCCGCCATTGGTCGGCTCTCGGAACGGCAGCGACTTATACTGTCGGCTATAAGCCCGTGAGCAGTATCGGTACCCCGGGGTACCGAATATCTTCACGAAGTTATAGCCGACAGTATTAACCGCCCTGCGTCTGTGCAGCGTCACTCGACCAGCCCTTCGACGTAGTCAGGGACACGTCTGCGGACGAGCGCGTACAGCGCGCCCACGGCGACGAGCGCGACGGTCAGCCAGCGCACTGTCCCGGAGTACGTGACGACCACCGGCACTGCCAGGACCGCCGCGAGCAGGAAATCGTGTGGCGAGCCGTCGTAGGGGACGACGTACTGTGCGGGCAGCCAGCGGCCCGCAGCGTGGCAGTACACCCCGTTGCGGTTCTGCCGTTCCCAGGGTCGCAGTTCCCGTCCACCACCGAGGACGTCGCTGCCGGCGTGGACGGCAGCCGCGAGCGCGCCGACTGCTACAGCGACGACGAGCGGTCGAGGACGGGCGAGCGCGACCAGCCCGGCCAGAACCGCCGGCACGAACCCGAAGACGGGCGCGTGGAGCGTCTGGCGGTGCTGGCCGAGAAACACGTCGAAGTCCGGCGCGAGGCCGCCGAGGACGCCACCGACCGCCGCGGCGGTCCCCAGAGTCGGGTCGACCGTCGTGACGGCCGCGGCGATGACAAGCCCGGCCAGGACGTGCGTCGGCGCCATCACGCTGTCTCCCCCGGTCGGTGGTACCCGGCCACAACCAGATAGTCTCGGACGAACAGCGACACCGAGGGAGCGAGGACGACAGCCGCCACGACGGCGAGCGGTCCGGTGGGGACGACGGGCACCAGCGCGACAGTCAGGAAGGCCATCTGCAGTCCGGCCAGGTTCCGGCGGAGCGCGCTCGGCGACAGTTCACAGACCGGGCGGTCGCGCCACACCCGGTAGCTCCGGCCGAGTTTGAACAGGTACTGGACGGTCGGCAAGAGGAGATACCAGACCGGGAGGCGTCCCCAGGCGACGGCGACGGCCGGCGCGACCGTGAACCCCAGGGTGTCGACGGCCATGTCCAGTTGCTCGCCGAGGGTGGATTCGGTGCCGGTGCGGCGCGCGAGGCGGCCGTCGACCTGGTCCAGTGTGGCAGCGACACCGTAACACAGCGCCGGCACCCACGCGATTGCGGCCGTCGGCGACACTGCGACGAACCCACCCACGGCGGCGAGGAGCCACCCGCGGACCATCGTCACGGCGTTGGCAGGACGGATCGCCGACGACACCGACGGACCGTCCCGCCGCGAGTAAAAAAACCACGTCACCCAGCCCACCAGCGGACACGCGAGAGCCGTCCAGACGAGCACAGTCCGGGTGTCGAGTGCAGACACCAGAACAGCGGCGCCGACCGCGAGGACGGCCACGCTCCCGCCGCCGACGAACAGCCAGCGGCGCCGCCAGCCCCGGGAGGCGACGTGGTCGATCACGCTCATCGTTCGAACTCCGGGTCCTCGAGCGTGGCGATCCGCTCCCGGTCGCCCTCGTCGAGTCGCACGCTCGCAGCACGCAGGTTCTGGACCACGTGCCGGTCGGTGTTGCTGGACGGAATCGGGACGACGCCCGTGCTCGCGTTCCAGGCCAGCACGACCCCGGCCGGGGAGAGGTCTCGTTCGCTCGCAATCTCGGCCAGGAGCGGTTCGTCGAGCAACCCCGGCGCCGAGAGCGGCGAGTGTGCGATCACCCTGATACCGCGCTCGCGACAGAACTCGACCAGCTCCCGCCGGGGTTGGTACGGGTGGCGTTCGATCTGGACGACCGCCGGCGGAACGCGGCCCGCCGCCACGACTCGCTGGAGCTGGTCCCGCGAGACGTTACACAGCCCGATCGTCCGCGCCAGACCCCGGTCGTGGACGGCCTCCAGGTTGGCCCACGCCTCGGTCAGCCCGACGTCCGCCGTCGCGCGCTCGCCGGTTTCGTCCTCGGGAAACGTCAGCGCCTCCTGCTGGGCGACGGGCTTTTCGGCGAGTCGGCGCAGGGGGCCCTGGTATGCCCAGGCCTCGGGCCAGTGCAGCGTGTAGCAGTCGAAGGCCTCGATCCCGAGTTCCTCGAGGCTACCCACACACGCCTCGGCGACGTGTGCGTGGTTCGTGTTCCAGGCTTTCCCGAGGACGAAGACGGACTCCCTGTCCGGTGCGCCGGGCGCGGCGAGCACCTCGCCGACGCGGTGTTCGTTCCCGTACAGTTCTGCCGAGTCGAGCAGCCTGTAGCCCGCGTCGAGCGCCGTCGCGATCGAGTCGATCCGGTCGACGTACTCGCCGTCGCGGTAGCGCGAACACCCGAACCCGATGGGAGGCAGACGGATCGACCGCTCTCCGGACCGGCGGGACGTGCTGTCGTCGCCAGTGTCCGTCAGCCGGCCGCGGCGGGTCGCGGCGGGACGGACGACCGGTTCCGGGACGGGATCGGCCGTCGCGCCACGGCGAGGAACGTCGACGGGGCCACCGTCGGTCGCTGCCCGTTCGATCGCGTTACAGACCGCGACCACGTGTGCGCCCCGCCGGGCACTCGCACGCGGCGTGCACCCGCTGGCGACGGCCGCGGCGAGTGCCGTGACGCCGTCGAGGTGCGTTCGCTCGCAGACTGGAGAGCGGGGCGGGACCGCCGTGTACGTCCGGCCGCTGCGCCCGAACGTGACGTCGCCCGGGTCCGGAGCCATCGCGCCAGCGTTCCGGACGCGCACCGAGCCGCCGTCGCCGTGGAGTTCGAGGCCGTAGAACTCCCGGCTCCGGTGGGGTGCGTAGAAACTCGCCGTCAGCCGCACGACCGGCCCCGCGGCGAACGCGAGCGTGGCCTCGGCGTGGGTCGGTTCGGCCGGCTCCCCGGCGTCGTGGGCCGGCCAGATGTCCAGCGTGTCGGCGACCCGGACGCGTTCGACGGGACCGAACCACGCGACGAGAAGCGCCAGCGGGTAGACCGCGCCGTCGTACAGCGGGCCGACTTCGAGAAAGGAACCGGGATCGTCGTGCCACTCGGTGACGCGGCCGACGTGTGCGTGGGCGTAGCCCAGACGGACGGTCCCGGTCCGGCCGTCGGCGACGGCGCGGCCGGCGCGACGCTGGGGATCACACCGCGGCGTGATGGGGGCACAGGCGAGACCGCGGTCGCGCCGCTCGGCGAGCGCCAGGATGTCGGCGGCTGTGTCGCCGTCGAGCGCGAGCGGTTTCTCGGTGTAGACGTGCCGGCCGGCCTCGAGACACTGCCGGGTGACCGGCGCGTGTGCGGCGTGGCTGGTCAGGTTCACCACGAGGTCCGCGTCCAGAGTTGCCAGGGCCGTCCCGAGATCGGTGAACGCCGCCGCGTCGTGGCGGGCAGCCAGCCGCTGGGCCCGGCCGCTGTCGAGGTCGCAGACGCCGGCGAGCGCGAGCGGGGAGTCCGGGAGACTGGCCGCGTACGCGCCTGCGACCGACCCGGCACCGACGAATACGCAGTCCACACTCGCATACGGGCCTGATTTCTGATAAACCCACGCATCAGAACGGCACGCAGTCCGTCCGTCGGTATAAGTACCCGAGGCCCTACCGTTCGGTGTGCTCCGGACAGCAATTGTCGGTCTCGGGACGGTCGCAGCGTGGCACCGGAGAGGTCTCGAGCGGACGCCCGGGACGGAACTGGTCGCCGTGGCCGACACGGACCGACAGCGCAGTGACCGGACGGCCCGGGAGTGGGGCGTCGAGGGCTACTACGACGTCGAGGCGTTGCTGGAAGCGGGCGGGGTCGACTGGATCCACATCTGCACGCCGGCCGGGACCCACCGCGACCTGGCGACGCAGTGTATCGAACACGGGATCCCGGCACTCGTCGAGAAACCCTTCGTGTTGTCCCGGTCGGCGTACGACGCGGTGATGTCGGCCGCCGACGAGGCGTCCGTCCGCGTCTCTGTCGTCCACAACCAGGTGTTCTACGGGCCGATCCAGGAGGCGTGCCGGCGGCTCGCTGACGGGGAGTTCGGGGAGCTTCACGGGGTGTCGGTCCGGTGGGCCGAGGACACAGAGCCGACCGATCCCGACCGGGGCGAGTGGGTCCTCGACCTCCCGGGCGGCGAGTTCGGCGAGGGGATCGTCCATCCGATCTACACCTGTCTGCGCGTCGCCGGGCATCCCGCAGACGAGGACGCCGTCTCGGTGAGGCGCGTCCGGACGACGTCGGACACCGAGTACGACGGCATCGCCGTCGTCTACCGGACGGCCGACGAGACGGCCTGCACGATCCAGCACCACTCGAACGTGCCGGACCAGCGCCGGATCGACCTGATCGCCGAAGACGCACAGGTCACGGTCGACATCGCGACCCAGTCGGTCCGGACCCAGTCGAAGAGCTACGGTCCGAACGCGCCGTTTCGCCGGCCGCTGCTCCAGGCCGGCGCGAGGTCACTCGCCGACGCGGCACGGACCGCGTACAGCGCGACCCGCGAAGTGCTCGCGGGGACATCGACACACGACACCCACACGCCGGTGATCGAACGCGAGGCTCGGGCGATCCGCGACGGCGGCGAGGGTGCGACGACACGCGAGCAAGCACGGTGGACCAACTACATCTTCTCGCGGATCAACGACGACCTCGACGGGGGGTGACGGGCCGAGTCCGGCCCGACAGGACGATTACCGCCAGCCACAGGTTTTAGCCGCTCGCTCCCGTGTGGTACCTATGGCTAAGCCGTCAGTCGTCCGGAAGAACCATCCACGAACAGCCACACTCGTAATCGACAGGCAACGACGGTCGACAGCCACACTCGCCCTGTGACACAGATGCCAGCACGAACCCTGCAATTTACTGCGCCGCGGGAGGTGTCCGTCCGGAAACGCCCGGTCCCCGACCCCGACGTCGGGCAGGTGCGTGTCCGGACTGAACGATCGGCGATCAGCCCCGGGACGGAACTGCTCGTGTACAGAGACAAGGTCCCCGCCGACCTCGAGATCGACGAGACGATCAACGCACTCGACGGAACGCTCTCCTACCCGCTGCAGTACGGCTACGCGGCGGTCGGGCGCGTGACCGCCACCGGCGCGGACGTCGACGACGACTGGGAGGGACAGCGCGTGTTCTCCTTTCATCCACACGAGAGTCACTTCCTCGCGACGCCGGCAGACCTGATCCCCGTCGACTACGGACCCCGGCGGGCCGCGTTTCTCGCCAACGCCGAGGCAGCGATCAACTTCGTCATGGACGGGCGGCCCCGCGTCGGCGAGCGGGCCGTCGTCTTCGGACAGGGGACGGTCGGACTGTTGACGACCGCGTTGCTCGCGCAGTTCCCGCTGGAGTCGCTGGTGACGGTCGATTACTACGAGCGACGGCGGGCGGTCTCGGAGGCGCTGGGCGCGGACGCGGCTGTCGGGTCAGTCGAGGCCGTCGCGGACCACCTCGAGGGCGACGGCGCCGACGTCACGTTCGAGGTCTCCGGCAATCCGGACGCCCTCGAGGACGCCATCGACGTCACGGGATACGCGGGGCAGGTCGTCGTCGGGTCGTGGTACGGGTCCAAGCCGACGACGCTCGAACTGGGCGGGGCCTACCACCGCAGCCACATCCGCGTCCGGTCCAGCCAGGTCAGCCGCGTCGACCCCGACCACGCCGGTCGCTGGGACAAGAGCCGGCGGCTGGATCTCGTGCGCCGGCGCCTGGGGAATCTCGAAACTGACCGACTCGTCACCCACGAGTTTCCGGTCGAACAGGCCGGCGAGGCCTACGGGCTCCTCGACGAGTCACCCGAAGAATCCATCTGTGTCCTCCTCACCTACGAGTGACACGGTCCCGTCTCGGCCGCCTGCCGGCGACACCACACTTACCTGCGACGCCACCGTAACCGGCAGTGTGTTCACAGCCACGGTGCTGGAGGAGTAGAGAATGCACGTCGGTCTAACGCTGTACGGAACGCTCGACGAGCAGTCCGGCGGCTTTCGCTACGACCGCAAACTCGTCGAGGAACTCCGCAAAGCCGGCGACACGGTCCGTGTCGTCGAGTTGCCCTGGCGGACGTACCCTCGTGGACTCCTCGAATCAGTCTCGACGTCGATCCGCGACCGGCTCGCGGTCGACGTCGACGTCATGCTCCAGGACGAACTCGCCCACCCGTCGCTTGTGGGTGTCAACCGCGGACTCCCGTACCCGGTCGTGAGCGTCGTCCACCACCTCCGGTCCAGCGAACCGCGCCGCCTGCGGCCGCTGTACCGGGCGGTCGAACGGCGCTACCTCGGGACTGTCGACGGCGCCGTCTGCAACAGCCACGCGACCGCCGGGGCCGTCCAGAACACCGGGGGCCCACCACCCGAGAGACTGCTCGTCGCGGGGCCGGCCGGCGACCGGTTCGATCCGGACGTCGACGGATCCGAGATCACAGACCGCGCCCACGAGGAACCACTCAAAGTTGCCTTCGTGGGAAATATTGAGCCGCGGAAGGGACTGGACACGCTCGTCGACGGACTCGCGCGCGTCGAGGAGCCCTGGGAGCTGACCGCCGCCGGGAGCCACGCCGACGAGTCGTACGTCCAGTCGGTGGAACGACGGATCGACGCGACCGACAGCGAGGCGGTTCGGTTGCCCGGGCGCCTGCCGGACCGCGAACTGGTCGCGACGTTGCGCCGGAGCCACGTGCTCGCGGTCCCCTCCCGGTACGAGGGATTCGGAATCGTCTACCTGGAGGGGATGAGCTTCGGGCTGCCGGCCATCGCCACGACCGCCGGCGGCGCCACGGAGGTGGTGACCGACGGCGAGACGGGCTACCTGGTCGACCCCGACGATCCGGCCGGCGTCGCGCGGGCGCTCTCGACGCTCGCGGGCGACCGCGACCGTCTGGCGCGCATGGGACGGGCCGCCCGGCGACGCTACGAGGCCCAGCCGGGATGGGAAGAGACCGCCGCCGATGTGGCGACGTTTCTCGCCGGCGTCGTCGAGCGGTCTGCCCAGGAAACCGAGCAGCCGCCGGGGGTGGCGTGAGTGGGCGATTTCCACCGGTACCTGCGGGCAAAACGGACCGTCGACGACAGGAGTCTCGACAGACGTCTCGTCGACCGGCTCCGCGACGCGCTCGCGTCTCGCGGGGCCGACGGCCCGCTCCGGGTGCTCGAGGTCGGCGCCGGGATCGGGACGATGATCGAGCGGTTCCTCGAGTGGGACGTCCTCCCGGCAGGACGGATCGCGTACACGGCGGTCGACGTCGACGAGGCCACGGTGGCGGCGGTCCCCGAGCACCTGTCCTCGTGGGCGACCGACCGGGAAATCGACGCGAGCACCCAGGGGACGAGCGTCGAACTCGCCGGGCCCGACCGGACCGTCACCGTCGAGACGGTCGCGGCGGAGGCGACGTCGTTCGCGGCCCGGGCCGACCGCCAGTGGGACCTGCTCGTCGGCGCGGCGCTGCTCGACCTCGTCGCCCTGGACAGGCTCGAGACCCTCCTCTCGGCGCTGGCACCGGGTGGTTACTGGTACTTCCCGATCACCTTCGACGGCGGGACGCGCTTTCTGCCGGCCCACCCGGCCGACGACGCCGTCGAACGGCACTACCACCGCCACATGGACGAGAAACCGGGCGGTGACAGCCGCGCCGGCAGCCACGCGCTCGCGCGCCTGCTGTCGATGGACGCCGCGACGGTCGACGGCGTCGCGGGCTCGGACTGGGTCGTCCGTCCGGTCGACGGGCGCTATCCTGCCGACGAGGCCTACTTCCTGGGGCACATCCTCGAGACGGTGGCGACTGCCCTCGAAGAGATCGACCGTGGCACGGCTCTCGACGACGAGCGGCTGGGAGACTGGCTGTCGATCCGGCGTGAACACCTCGAGACGGCCCGGCTGGTGTACCTGACCCACCAGCTCGACTTTCTCGGCCGGTACCGGGGATGACCGATCAGGTGGACGCCACTTCCAGCACGGCCTCGAACGCGTGGTCGTAGGCCGACGCAATGGCCGCCGGGTCGTCGCGGGTCCCGCCATCCAGCGGGACCAGGTCCGCGGTGGCGACGGGATCGAGGAGGTCCTCGACCGACCCGACGCGTTCTTCCAGTTGTCCCTCGTGTGGGCTCCGCGTCGCGACTTCGCAGGCGCGGACGAAGCGCGATCCTCTGTAGACCCGGGCCCGGCACGGTTCGACGACGGCCACCGCGTCCGGCGTCAGCGACTGCAACGGCCGGGCGATGTCGCCGTACGACTCCACGACCGCACGATCCGTGCTCGTGACGGTCTCGGCGAGCGCCCGGAGCGCCGGCAGGTGCTGTGCTTCCGTCACCCGGTTCAGTTCCGCCGTCGACGAGACCGCGAGTGCGTCGTCGACCGGGAGAGCGCTCCGGATCGCCCCGGGGACGTCGACGGTGGCGTTGACGACGAACCGCTCGCCGACGCGGTCGAGGATGAACTCGCGGTCGTCCTGTCCGAGCACGCCCTTCTCGGGCCCCGGCGAGGGACGCCACAGCCGGTGGACAGGGTTGATGTGCGCCGGATCGAGCGTTCCCGGGCTCGCCGTCGCCAGGCGTCGTGCGTCCCCGCCGAACAGGCTGGCCCGCTCGAGCGCCTCGCGGACGTCGTCGTGGTGGAACCAGTAGTCGTTGCCGGCCCGGGGCTTGAATCCCACCGCCCCGGAGTGGGCAACCAGACCGGTGGCGAAGGTCGTCTTGCCGGCGTCGACCGGATCCGCGCCCGCCACGAGGACGTTCATCGCTCGAGGCCGTAGTGGCCCGGGTCCCCGTCGCTCCGCGGTTCGGCGAAGACGAACTCCTCGCGGTGGATCATCATCCAGGGGATCGCCCAGTCGAGCAGGACGTTTTCTGTCTCGACGTCCAGTTCTGTGCCGGGCTCGAGCCCCTGCAGGAGGCGCGCAATCTCGTATATCGTGTAGAGTTTGTCCGCCTCGAGCACCTCCGCGGGCTCGCGAAAGGCCAGCGGCCGGAGGTCTTCGAACTCGCTACGGGGAACTGGCATGCCCGCCAGTAACGCGGTCCGGCCAGTAAACACTCCGGTTCACGTGTCGGTCACGAGCGACCGCTGGCGCGCCGAGAGGACGACACTGTCGGCGCCGCTCCGGATGGTTCGGTTCGTCGACCCGAAGACGAACTGGCGGAGTCGGCCCTTCGTGGGTGCGCCGATGACGGTGAGCCCGTAGTAGGCCGACTGCTCGATGATAGCGTCGGCGATGTCGTCGGCCTCCAGTACCCAGGTCGTGGTCAAGTCCGGACGGCCGATCCGCCGGGCCGCAGCCTCGACACACGCGTCGGCCCGGTCCCGCCTGCTCTCCGGCGCGTCCTCCTCGACGACGTGGAGGATGTCGACCCACGCGTCACAGTCCGTCGCCACACGCTCTGCGACGTCTGTCGCCAGTGTCGAGTGGGCGCCGTCCGCGACAGCGAGCAGTATCGAGGGCACCTGTTCGTAGCCCTGGCGTCCGTTGACGGTGATCACGTCACAGTCGGTGTGGAGGGCGATCCGGTCGGTGAGCCCCCGACGGAACCGCCCTGCCACCGAGTCGCTCGGTACCACGAGCGTCTCGACGTCGTTCGCCCTGACACTCTCCAGGACACCGCTGACGAGTTCGTGAGTGTATCCGAGCCCTCGCCCGGCGGCCGTCACCTGGTCCGTCGCCCACTCGACGAGTTCGCGTTCGGCCCCGGCGGTCAGGTCCGATACCACTTTCGAGACGGTCTGATCGGTCCCGGTACGAGGACTGAGGACGTGCAACGACGTACCGGACGTCCGCGCGAGCGACGCGGCCACCCTGAGCTGGTCGGTCACGACCGGAACGTCGGTGGCCAGCAACGGCACGAGGATGTGCTCGTCCTCGAGACGGCCGTCGATCCGGGGTCTCCCTTCCGGGACGTCTCCCACCTCCGAGACGAGCGCGGACACCGTCCTGAGAACCATAGTTTCCCTACTGGACCCTACACTCAAAAAGTTGGAGGATGTTTCACTCGCTCCCGGAGGCGACGAAAACTATATTACATCCCCAACGCGGCGAGGGGCAACGCTCTTTGTGGGGTCGCTCCCACCGTGGAATATGACGACAGAGACGTTCAGCAGTAACCGTAGCGTCCGGGGGGGTCAATCGTGACTGCAGCGGAGCGTCCGGGACCGCTCGACGGACTCCGGGTCGTCGACTTCTCCGGGATGATAAGCGGCGGGTTCGCGACGCTCGTGCTCGCGGACTTCGGTGCCGACGTCGTCTTCGCCGAACACCCCGAGTACCGCGACCCGCTCCGGGAGTGGCCGCCCTTCGAGAACGGCACCTCCCTGTGGTGGAAGGCCATCGCCCGGAACAAGCGGTGTATCACGCTCGATCTGGGATCCGACGCCGGCCGGGAGGTCGCCCTCGAACTGGTCGAAGACGCCGACGTCGTCTTCGAGAACTTCCGGCCCGGCACCATGGAACGGTGGGGGCTGGGCTACGAGGACCTGCGCGAGGTCAACGAGGGGGTCGTCATGGTTCGTATCTCGGGGTACGGCCAGACCGGCCCGCGGTCGGAGAAACCCGGCTTCGGAACCATCGCCGAGGGCGTCTCGGGGTGGGCCTACGCCAACGGCTTCCCGGACCGCGAGCCACTGCTGCCGCCGATCAGCCTCGCGGATCTCACGGCGGCGCAGTTCGCAGTCCAGTCGACGATGTTCGCCATCTACGAGCGCGACCTCGGCCGCAACGCCAGCGGCGAGGGGCAGGTCGTCGACGTCAGCCTCTACGAACCCCTCTTTCGACTGTTCGTCGGCGACGTCGAGACGTACCACAAGAAAGGGGACGACCTGCAGCGAACCGGCAACAAACACCCCAACGCGGCGCCGCGGAACGTCTACGAGACCGCCGACGGCCACGTCGCGCTGTCGGCCTCCTCCCAGCGCATCTTCGAGAACGTCGCCCGCGCCATCGACCGCGAGGACCTGATCGAGGCCGACCGCTTTGCGACCAACGAGAAACGCGTCGCGAACGCCGACGCGCTCGACGCCGAGGTCGAGGCCTGGACCCGCGAGCGACCGACAGCGGAGGTCATCGAGATCATGGAGGCCCACGACGCCATCGTCGGACCGATCTACAGCATGGCCGATATTTTCGAGGACGAACAGTACCGCGCTCGCGGGGACATCGTCGAGGTTGAGGACGACCAGGTCGGGACGCTGCAGACCCCCGCGACGATTCCGCGGTTCTCGCGGACGCCGGGCGAGGTCACCCACGCCGGACCGCCGCCGGGCGCACACACCGAGACTGTCCTGTGTGACGAACTGGGCCTCGACGGTGGTCGCCTCGACGAGTTGCGCGAGGCGGGCGTCGTCGGCACCGACGGGGCGTAACCGTGCGGCTCAGCGACGTGACCATCCGGGAGGGTGGACAGATGCCGGGTCGCTCGTACGACGCCGGGACGCGGATCGCGGCGGGGCGCGAACTCGACCGGCTGGGGCTGTCCTCGATCCAGCCGGGTTTTGCGGTCGCAAGCGAGG
The DNA here is from genome assembly GCA_964471665.1 of uncultured Halobacteriales archaeon. Taxonomy (GTDB): domain Archaea; phylum Halobacteriota; class Halobacteria; order Halobacteriales; family Haloarculaceae; genus SW-9-67-25. The sequence goes on from CAYYHG010000001.1 coordinate 60,559, forward strand.
CCGACCGGGAGGCCATCGCGACGCTGGCAGCCGACTGCGACGCCGACGTCGTCTCTATCGCCCGCGCGGTGACGGGCGACGTCGAGGCCGCACTCGACGCCGGCGCGGACGTGATCGAGGTGTTCGGCCCGCTGTCGGCACTCCAGTTGGAACACACCGTCGGCACGTCCCGCGCGGAGATGCTGGAGGCGATGGCCGACGCGCTGGACGTGGCCCGCGAGGGCGGTGCGACGCCACAGTTGACGCTGGTCGACGCCTTCCGGACCGACCGCGAACACGTCGTCGCTGCCTTCGAGCGGTTCGCCGACGTGCCGGTGGTCAGCCTGGCCGACACGGTCGGCGCCCTGACGCCCGCCGGCGTGGCCGAGTTTCTCGGGGCTCTGGAACGGGAGGGGGTCGACCTCGGTCGGTCGGGTGTCCACTTCCACGACGACCTGGGCGTCGCGACGGCCAACGCGCTCACTGCCGGCCGCGCTGGCGTCGGGAAAGTCGACGTCAGCGTCGCGGGCCTGGGCGAACGCGCCGGCAACCCGCCTCTCGAGGAGGTCGCCGTCGCGGGGCCGGTCGGCGGCCGGGTGGACGTCGACGTCCGCTCGGAGGAACTGATCCCGGTCTGTCGGGCGGTCCTGGACGCACTCGGCGAGTCCGTCGACCCGCGCAAGGCCGTCCTCGGCCCGGAAGTCACCGAGCACGAGTCGCCGATCCACACGGCGGCGATGCTCTCAGAGCCGAGTGTCATGGAGCCCTACGACCCGACACGCTTTGGCGGGTCCCGGACACTCATCTTCGGGCAGAAAACCGGCCGCGGAGCCGCCCGCCGCCTGCTCGAACGGGCCGGCCGGGAGCCGACCGACGATACGATCGAGGCACTCCTCGCGGCGCTCCAATCAGAGGACCCGGTCGAACTCGACGGCGCGGTCGATATCGCACGCGACGTGTGACGCCGGTACCGAACAGAAAGGGACCGTCTCATAGTGCTGTAAGCCAGTACCGGATCGACCGCAGGACGTGACGCGGTCGAAACGGAATTCGTTACAGCAATCACTGTCGCTCGCGCCGGTCGGCGAGCCAGACGACGGCCGACCCGCCGGCGAACCAGAAGACACCGACCGCGAGGAACACGACGTTGTCGGTCGCCACACCGACCGCAATTGCCGCGAAACCGACCAGCAACGCGAACGCGAGAACGATCTGGTAGAACCGGCCGAGTCTGGCAAACCAGAAGACGTACCCGTCCATGTCAGTCGTGTGGGTGGAACCGTTTGACCGCCGTTCCGACGGATTCCGACTCCCCGAGGAACGTGATGTGGTCGCCGTACTCGAGGACTTCGTCCGGTTCGGGGACGTGCGCGTCCGCTCCCTGGCCGACCTCGGCGACGAGACACCCCCCCGGGATAACGTCGTTGATATCCCGTATCGACGTGCCGACCAGGTCCTTGGCGGTCACCTCGATCTCCTGGATGTCGTGGCCGTCGCCGAGGTCTTGCATCCAGTGGGCCAGTTCGGGTCGCTCGATCTCGTTGTCGATCGCGAACGCCGTCGCCATCGGGGAGTCGATCGCGGTGACCGACAGCGATTCGAAGGCGTCGATGTTCTCGGGGTCGTTCACCCGGGCGTAGACGTTCTCGACGTCGAACTTCGTCCGGGCGGTCTGGCAGACGAGCAGGTTGATATCGTCGTCCGCGGTCGCCGCGACGACCATCTTCGCCTCCTCGATACCGGCCTCCCGGAGGACGTCCGACTCCGTGCCGTCCCCGTCGAGAACAGTAAAGCCCGCCTCGCGTGCCGTCTGTCGCTGGTCGTCGTCGCTCTCGACGATCACGACGAACTCGCCTCTCTTTTCCAGTCGTTTGGCGAGTGCCGTACCGACACGGCCCCCGCCGACAATTATCGTGCGCATTGGTGACACTCCGAAGAACTCGCCGATCTGCCGGGCGAACCCGGCCTCGATCAGGTCGGTCGCGAAGATAACGATGAACACCGTTCCGAGCAGGACCTGTCCCGCTTCCACGTTGCCAGCCAGCTCCAGTTCGATGGCGAAAAGCGTCGCCACGCTCGCGGGGATGATCCCCCGTGGTCCCATGGCCGCCAGGAACAGCCGCTCGGGGCGGGTAAACCGCTCGACGCCGGCGGTCGAAATGAACGCGACAGCCGGCCGGATGACCAGCATGACGGTCACCACCAGCAGGATACCGCCGACGCCCAGTCCGAGGACGGCCTCGAAGTCGATCAGCGCTGCCAGCGAGATGAACACGAACCCGAGGGCGATCAGCGTCGCGTCCCGCGCGAACTCCTCCATCTCCTCGCGGTGGGGGAGTTCGAGGTTGCCCAGCGCGATGCCGGCGGTCGCCGCGGCCGCGATACCGGCTTCGGCCGCGACAGCCTCGGCCAGCGAGAAGGCCCCGACCGCGGCGCTCAACAGCAGAAACCGGGCCGCCTGGGGCGCCTCCTCGGGCGTTATCTCGTGTTGTACCAGGTAGTAGATGAGGCCGGTCGCGAGCAGTCCGGCCACGAGGCCGACTCCGAACCGCTCCAGGAAGGACAGCACCGTCGCGGGAACGCCCAGGTCGTCGAGCAACAGCGTCTCGAAGATGACCACGGCGGCGATGGCGGCGGTCACGTCGTTGATGATCCCCTCGGTCTCGAGGGCGGCAGCGACGTGTTCCCGGACGCGGACGACCTCGAGGATCGGTGTGATGACGGTCGGCCCAGTCGCGACCAGCAGCGCACCCACGACGAGGGCCAGTTCCCACTCGACACCCTCCAGGAACCGGACCGCCACGGCCGTTCCGACGAACGTCACGACGGCGCCGATTGTCACGAGTCGCAGGGACGTCGTCTCGGCCTCGCGGATGTGCGAAAACCGGAGGGCGAACGCGCCGTCGAAGACGATGATCGCGACGCTGAGTCCGACGATCGCCTCCAGTCCGTCACCGAACGTCTCGAGCGTGACGAGTCCGAGCACCTCCGGTCCCAGGAGGACGCCCGCGAGGATGTAGAACACGACGCTCGGGACTCGCAGCTTGTTCGCGAGCAACTGAGCACCGATCCCCAGCAGCAGGATGGCTGCGACAACCGGCAACAGGTTCGCTGCCACGGCTGAGGTGCTATTCGACTCCCCGAGTATTATTCTGTCGGTTTCTGGACTGTTTCGTGCGGACTGCTGTGGCTGTCACTACACCTCGAAGGATCCGGGGTCGTCGGCGGCCGCTACGACGTCGACGGCAGCCCGGTTCTCGACGACGTCGTGGACGCGAACGATGTCGGCCCCGTGCTGTGTGGCGACAGCGGTGGCCGCGATGGTGGGATCGAGCCGGCTGTCGGGGTCGCGGCCGACGAACTCGAACATCGACTTGTGCGAGTGTCCCACCAGCACGGGACAGCCCAGTCCCTGGAACTCCTCGAGTCGGCCCAGCAACTCGAAGCTCTCGGCGGCCGACTTCCCGAACCCGAGTCCCGGGTCGACGATGATCTGCGAGCGGTCCAGTCCAGCCTTCTCCGCGAGCAGGACGCGCTCGGTGAGTTCGTCGACGACGTCCTCGACCACGTCGTCGTAGGGGACGTCCCGGTCGGGATCGACCGGCGTGTCGATGGAGTGCATCACGACCACGGGAACGTCTCGCTCGGCCGCGAGCAGTCGCATCGCCGGGTCTTCGAGGCCCGAGACGTCGTTGAGGATGTCCGCGCCGGCGTCGAGAGCGGCCCGCGCGACCGGGGCCTTGCGGGTGTCGACGGAGACGTGCGCGTCGAGGTCCGCGACCCGCTCGACGACCGGAACCACGCGCGAGCGTTCTTCCTCGACGGGCACCGGGTCCGCGCCGGGCCGGGTCGACTCCCCGCCCACGTCCACGATGTCGGCACCGGCGGCGACCATCTCCTCGGCGCGCGCGACGGCGTCGTCGACGGCGTCGTACCGGCCGCCGTCGTGGAAGGAGTCGGGTGTCACGTTCAGGACGCCCATGACCGCGGTGCCGTCCGCCCAGGGATACCCGCGGCGGTCGTGTCCATCGACGCCGAACACGCCCCGGAGTCGCCGGCCGACTGCCGCCAGGCCGTCGGATCGGTCGTCCAGTCGCCCGACGAGGCGCCGGAACTGTGCCACCGTCCCGAGCAGGAGAACCTCGACAGCCTCGTTCGGGTCGTCTACGTCCGCGACGGCACACTCTCCCCCGAGCGAGCGCAACTCCACTTCGAGGAATCGTGCCTCCCGGGGCCGGGCCCGTATCTTTACTGCCCGGTGGACCGCGTCCCCCTCTGCCCGCTGGGCGGTACCTGCGGGGACGTGTGTCCCCTCGAGGGCCGCCCGTGCCTCGGAGAGAGAGTCGATCCGCTTGGAGATGGGTGTGCGCGACCACCGCTCGCGGGCCTCGGCGACGGTGTGCAACGACCCCGTCACGAGCACACAGTCGTCCGGCCCGGCGGCAGCCAGGGCGTCAGCGACCGCGCTGGCGACGTCACTGCGCGTCTCGACGCTCGCGTCGGTCTCGCTGGCGAAGGCGCTCGCCACCACGTCGGCGGTCTCCGCGCGGTCGTGGACCGGCCGGCAGGCCACCACCCGCGTCGCGTCCGGGAACGCCGCCGCGACACCGCGGTGATCCTTGTCCGCCATCGCCCCGGCGACGACGTGCAGGTCGTCGACGTCGAACTCGGCGAGTGTCCCGGCGACCCGCTCGCAGGCGCCGGGGTTGTGGGCGCCGTCGAGGACGACCAGCGGATCCCGGTCCATCACCTCGAACCGCCCCGGCCAGTGGGCGTTGCGCAACCCCCGCGCGAGCGTCTCCTCCGGGACAGGCACCGACAGCCTGTCGGCCACCTGGGCGAGGAGCGCAGCCGCGACGCCGGCGTTGTCGGCCTGGTGGGTGCCGAGCAGGGGCAGTTTCGTCTCGACGGACAGTCCCTCGCAGTCGAGAACGAGTGGGGCCTCCAGTCCCTCGCGGCCGCCGTAGGTGACCTGCACGTCCGCCGTGTCGTCGCTGCCGACCGTGACGGTCTCACCGGCTTCGTCCTGGATGGCCTGCCGTGCCTCCCCGGTGGCGCCACAGACCAGCGGCCGGTCGGCGGGCGCAACGGCGGCCTTGTCGCGTGCGATCTCCGAGACGGTGTCTCCGAGGACGTCCGTGTGTTCGAGCGCGACGCTGGTGACGGCGCTGGCGACCGGATCGACCGCGCTGGTGGCGTCGTAGCGGCCGCCGACGCCCACCTCCAGGACCGCGACGTCGACGCCGCGGCGACCGAACTCCCAGAGCGCGAGCGCGGTCAGCGTCTCGAAGAAGGTCGGCCCTCCGCTTTCGGCGGCGTGGTACGTCTCGACGCGTTCGACGAACTCACAGAGGGTTGCCTTCGGGAGCTTCCGGCCGTCGACGCGCACCCGTTCGCGGACGTCCTCGAGGTGCGGTGAGGTGTACAGCCCCACCGACAGCCCCGCCTCGCGGAGCGTCGATTCGACCATCCGGGCGGTCGAACCCTTCCCGTTGGTGCCGGCGACCTGGACACAGGCGATCTCCTCCTGTGGGTCGCCGAGGTGGGCCAGCAGGTCGGCGGTGGCCTCGGTCCCCGGACGCGGGGGATACCGCCGCAGGTCGAAGAGGAAGTTCGCAGCCTCGTGGTAGTTCATGACCGTCTCACCGGTCCCCGCGGCCTTATACTGTCGGCTATAAGCCCGTGAGCAGTATCGGTACCCCGGAGCGGGGGAATCTCTCCACGAAGTTATAGCCGACAGTATCAGAAATTCGGTTGGCGGCGGAAACACCAGAGGTTTGCCCCGGGAGCGACTACCGGGGATATGAGCAACGGCGCGTGGGTGAGTCTCTTCTCGGGTGGCAAGGACTCCTCGTTCGCACTCTACCGGGCACTGGAGCGGGGTCTCGACGTCCGGCGGCTGGTGACAGTCCACCCGCAGGGCGACTCCTACATGTACCACGTGCCAGCGACGGAACTGGCCGCCCTCGCCGCCGAGAGCGTCGACATTCCGCTGATCGACATCCGTCCCGAGAACTTCGGGGCTGCCGACGCGACCGACGCCGGACAGCAGGGCGACGCCGAACTCGAACCGCTCGAGGCGGCGCTGTCCGACCTTGCCGACGACCTGCCCCTCGCGGGCGTGACCGCGGGCGCCGTCGAGAGCGAGTACCAGGCCAGCCGCGTCGAGGGGATGTGCGAGCGGCTCGGTGTCGACCTGTTCGCACCGCTGTGGGGCGGCGATCCCGGGCGGCTCGCCAGCGAGATGCTCGACGCTGGCTTCGAGATCACGGTCGTGCAGGTCGCCGCTGCGGGCCTCGACGAGTCCTGGCTCGGCCGCCGTCTCGACGCCGACGCCCTCGCCGACCTCCGCCGACTCAACGACGAGTACGGCGTCCACCTGCTGGGCGAGGGCGGCGAGTTCGAGACGCTGGTGACCGACGGTCCGCACATGGACCGGCCGATCGAACTCGACTACACGACCGAGTGGGACGGAACCCGGGGCCGGATCCGCGTCGCTGACGCCTGGCTTGCCGAGTAGCCGCCGCGAACGACCCGTCTGGACCCGACGAACGGCCGGAATCAGGGCCGCGGTCACCGTAGCGTGGGGGTGTGTGTCACTACGTATCGCGTGGCAAGACGTCTCACAACCAATAGACCTATATAGTGGTGTGCTATACCATAGCATGTATGGCATCCGCACCGAGCAGCGGAGACATGTTCGACGAGTTCCTGGCACAGCGTGGCCACGAGACAGAAGCGGCCGACTGGCAGCGGAGCTACAACAAAAAGCAGTGTCCCGACTGTGGCGGCCTCCACGAGACAGGTGCGACAGAGTGCTCGGTATGCGGTTGGTCCCCGGCGAAATAGCGGATCCGACGGGGTTCCCACAGCAGTTCGGACTGTCGGCGATCAGTCCTCGAGTGCGGCACGGAGGAACAGGCCGACTGCGAGATGCTGGTACATCGCTTCTTCGATCCGGTCGGCTGCTGCCTCGTCGTCGACGGCGTACTGTTTGGTCTTGACCAGGTCGTGGCGCGCGAGGAGGCCCTCGGATTCGAGGTCGTGGAGCCGCGGGTAGACGGTGCCCGGACTCGGGTCGACGTCGAACAGCGACCGCACGTCGTCCATCAGACCCGTCCCGTGTGTCCCGTTCTCCCGGAGTGCGACGAGCGCCAGGAGCAGCTCGTCCAGACTGGCCGTGACGATGTCGCGGGAGACGGACAGCTCCGCCGGCTCACAGTCACACAGATCGTCGGCGATCCCGGACATGACTGCCTCCGGCGTGGCGTCGCGGCGGGTACGACGGACACGTCTCAAGAGTCGTTGCGTATCGCCGGGCGGACTCCCGGGCGAACCTGATGTGCGCGCTGGTGCGGACAGTTCATCGCTTGTCATAATGGGGGCGAATTCGGATCGTAGTACGGGGCGGACTCGTATAGTCACCCGAGAGTCTTTTCTGCGTCTGAAAAGACCGCGGCGGTGGCTCGCCCAGAAGCGTTTTTATTCTCCAGAGAAAGGTTGCAGTCGTGGACGACAACCGAAGCATCGAAGAGGTCCTCGACACGATCGGGGACGAGCACGCCCGACACGTGCTGGCAGCGATCAGCCGCGAGCCCAAGTCCGCCAAGGAGGTCGCGACGGAGTGTGACCTCTCGTTGCCGACGGTCTACCGCCGCATCGAGACCCTGGCGGAGTACAACCTCGTGAAAGACCGGACGCTCGTCGCCGACGACGGAAACCACTACAAAGTCTACGAGTCGACCTTCGAGAGTACGGTCATCTCCCTGGAGGACGACGAGTACCGGGTTCGGATCTACCGCGAGGGGAACCTCCCGGACCGGTTCAGCCAGCTCTGGGAGGAACTGCACACCTGATGGCCGCCGACCCGACAGCGACGGGGACCGGACGCGTGAACATCTTTATTCTCCTGGGGGAACGTTAGCGGAACGATGGTTGACGTCGTACTGCTGGGACGGGGAGTGTTGCTCGTGTTGCGGTTCGTAGTCTTCGGACTGACGCTCGGGATCACGCTCATCAGTTTCCAGGCGTATCGGAAACAGCGGAGCCAGCGCCTCCAGTCTGCCTTCATCGGGTTCGCGTTCATCAGTATGGGCGTCGCGATCACGAGCGTCATCACACAGCTCGGATCGAACGCGTCCGAACTCGTCCGGATCTTCCTCCAGCTCACGGAGACCATCCCGTTCATAATCGGCTTCAGTATGCTCTACGTCTCGCTGTACCGGTGACGGCGAGTGTCGTGGTCGTCCCCTCGCACCCCGTCGTGTCCTGCGGTGACCCGTCAGAACGGAAGTCGGGTCGTTTATGACCCTGCGCCTCGTTTGAGTGTCCATGACTGACTCGACCACCGAGGTCATCCGTCTCTTCGGGGGCCCGGGAAGCGGGAAGACGACGGCACTCCTCGACCGGGTCGAGAGCCTGCTCGAGGAGAACGAGGACGTGGGGATGCGAGACGTGTTGGTCGTTTCCTACACCCGGGCAGCCGCGGCAGAGATACGCGAGCGGCTCGCGAACCGGCTCGACGAATCCCCGCGTGCCCTGCGCGGGAACGTCTGTACGATGCACGCGAAGGCCTACGACCTGTTGAACCTCTCGCGGGGAGACGTCGTCGGCGAGTCCGACAAACAGGATTTCTGTGACGACTACGGCATCGAGTACGAGGACGAGTACGAGGGGTCCCGGCGCCGGTCGGCCCGGTCGACCACGCTGGGCAACAAGGTCATCGCGACAAGCCAGTGGCTCCAGCGCACCCGCCGGGACGTCGCCGACTGGTACGACGTCCCCTTCAAGTGGAACGAGGAGAAGGTCCGTCTCCCACCGGATATCGACGCCAACGCCCAGACGGGCAACAAGTACACGCCGACCTGGCCGAGCGACGACGACCGCCTGGACATTCCGGAGGCGATCCGTGCCTGGCGCACCTGGAAGGGCGAGAACGGGCTCGTGGGCTTTGCGGACATGCTCGAACGCGTCAGGCAGCGGTCGCTGCTCCCGAACGTCGACTACCTCGTCATCGACGAGTTCCAGGACATCACGACTCTCCAGTACGACGTCTACGAGGAGTGGCGCTCCCACATGGAGCGGGTGCTCATCGCCGGCGACGACGACCAGGTCGTCTACGCCTGGCAGGGGGCCGACCCAGACCTCCTGCTCGACGAGGACGTCGACGAGGACGTCGTCCTCCCGAACTCCTATCGGCTCCCCTCGCGGATCCTCAACGTCGTCAACCAGGCGGTCAGCCACATCGACAAGCGCCAGGAGAAAGACCTCGAACCCCGCAAGGAAGGCGGGACGGTCGAGGCCGTCTCGCGGCCCTCGATGCTGGATCTGGTCCGGAACGTCCGCTCGACGGCCGCAGAGAGCGACAACGAGACGGTGATGGTGCTCTTCCGGGCGCGCTACCAGATGTTCCAGTTCATGGACGAGTTCATCGGCGAGGGCATCCCGTTCCAGTGTCTGACCGACCAGCGGATGTGGACCGACCGCCTGTCCCAGTACGTCACCGCAATCGAGGCGCTGGCCGAGGACGATCCGGTCACGGGACTGCAGGCCCGCCGGCTGGCGGACATGCTCGCTGGCTCCGCCTTCGGCACGGGCGAGCGCGACGAACTCTTCGACGCTCTCGACGACCGCGAGGAAGCGGCCGACGTCGAGGACATCGCCGAGATGACGATCGAACCGGAGCTGGTCCGCGAGCACGCGCCCTTCGTGCCCGACCCGCGGTCGGCCGCCGACATGCTCCGGAAGGTGACGAACTTCCAGGAACGGACCGTCGACGCGTACTTCAGCGGTGACTACCGCGGGATGGACCGCGACCGCGTACGCGTGGGGACGATCCACTCCGCGAAGGGACGCGAGGCCGACCACGTCTTCGTCGCCACCGACCTCACCGAGAAGGTGGTCGAACAGATCGCCGCGACCGTCGAACAGCAGGACCGCGACGTACCGGGCGTCGAGACGTTCACCAAACACACCGATCCGGTGCCGACGCTGACCGACAACGAACGCCGCGTCTTCTACGTCGGGATGTCCCGTGCCCGCGAACGGCTCGTCCTCCTGGAGGATCTCGTCGACGGCGCTCCCGACCTCCCAATCGACGTCCTCCTGCACAACGAACCCACGGACGCCGACCTCGAGGAACTGCTCGCCGCCGCGGAAAAGCCGGCCGTCGCCCGGTGAAAACAGCAGTATCAGGTCAGGTCGACGAGCACGCCCGGATTCATGATCCCGGCCGGATCGAAGACGTCCTTGATGGCCCGGAGTGAGTCCTGGAAGTCCGCAGTCTCGCGCTCGTACCACTCCTGGTGGACGCGCCCGACAGCGTGGTGGTGGGTGATCGTCGCGCCGTGGGCTTCGATGATGTCCGACGCCGTCCGCTTGATCCGGCGCCACTGGTCGAGTTCGCGCCCGCGCTCGGCCGGCGCGAGGAAGGTGAAGTACGGCGCGGGCCCGTCGGGGTAGACGTGTGTGAACCGACAGGAGACGTGTCCGGTCCCGCAGGCCTCGTCCATGGCGTCGGTCACGCCGTCGTAGATGTCCTCGTAGAGGTCGTCGAAGCGGTCCCAGGTGATGGCTGTCTCGAAGGTGTCGAAGACGACTCCCAGGCGGACAAAGGCGTCCCAGAGGTACGGCGCCTCGATGAACGCCTCCCGCCAGCGGTCTTCTGGCGTCTCCTCGTCGCTCTCGCGCTCGCCGTGTGTCGGCCCGCGCGGACACTCGCCGCCGTGTTCCTCGCAGATGTCGAGCGCCTCCGCGAGCTTCTCGCGGGTGGATCCGGACTCGCGCAGCGACTCGAAGCCCAGAAACAGGAGGTGGTCGTCGCCCGCGGCCACCTCGAAGAGGCGTGACTCGTTGCGGTCGAGCAGTCGGCAGTTCGCGGGCGAGAGACGCGCCTGCGCGATTTCGCGGGTTGCGTCGACCGCAGCGTCGAAGTCGCCGAAGTGGACCGTTGCCCGCGACCGGCCCTCGGGGCGGGGCTGGACCGACAGCCGGGCCTCCGTGATGACACCCAGCGATCCCTCGGATCCGAGGACGAAGTGGTTGTTCTTCGGACCGGCGGCGGTGCGGGGGACCTCCCGGGTCTCGACCGTACCCGCAGGGGTGACCATCCGCGCGTTCTCGACGAAGTCGTCGATGTGGGTGTACTCCGTCGCGAAGTGCCCGCCGGCGTGGGTAGCGATCCACCCACCGAGCGTCGAGAACTCGTAGGACTGTGGGTAGTGGCGCAACTGGAGGCCGTACTCGCCGAGGGCGTCCTGGATCTGTGGGCCCATGGCGCCGGCCTGGACGTGCGCGCGGCGCGATTTCTCGTCGACCGCGAGGACCTCGTCCATCCCGCGGACGTCGAGCGACACCACGCCCGCGTACCCGCCACCGACGTCGCCCTCGACGCCGCCGACGACACTCGTGCCGCCGCCGAACGGGACGACCGCGACGTGTTCCTCGGTGGCCCACGACAGCAGGGCCGCGATGTCGTCCTCGGATTCGGGTTCGGCCACGACGTCGGGCGCGGACGCGAAATCACCACGGAGGGCCCGGACCTTGTCCCGGTAGGCGTCGCCGTAGGTGTGGTGGACACGGCTGTCCCTGTCTCCGGTGCAGAATTCGAGGTGTGGGGGTGGCTCGACGCCCGGCGCCGGCACGTCGACGTCCGCGATGTCCGGCGGGTCCACCAGGTCCAGCGCCGGGAACCCGAACTCGGACTCCAGGCGCTCTCGCAGCGACTCGACGCGGTCATCGTCGGGGTGGTCCTCGACGTATCCCCATCCCCAGTAACTCCGCGTGCGGTCGTCGCTCACGGGCAGCCACCCCGTCGGGGTGTCGTCTCGCCGGCGGGCTGTCTGGTTTCGATCATGCCAGAGACAGTATGCAGGAGGGGGATATATAAGCCCTGCCCGGCCGAACAGCCGTCGATGAGAGTTGCACGCGTCAGGACCGCAGACGGGGTCCGCGAGGGCGAGTACAGCGACGGAACCGTCACGACGGCCGACGACACCTACGAGGTGGGCACCGACGCCGAGTTGCTCGCGCCCTGCAGGCCCGGGACGTTCTACTGTGTCGGGCGCAACTTCGCGGAGACGCTCGATCAGATGGACTACGACGTCCCCGAGGAGCCAGACTGGTTCCTGAAGCCCGCTGTCTCCCTCCACCACCCCGGCGACGCGATCGTCTACCCGCACTGGACGACGGAACTCACGTACGCCGGCGAACTCGCGGCCGTGATCGGCGAGGAGTGTACCGACCTCGACGGTGAGCGCGAGGTCCGGGCGGCGCTGCGCGGGTGGACGATCCTCAACGACCTGGACGCGCTCGACCAGTCGGGCCGGACAGCCCGGAAGGCCTTCGACGGATCGGCCCCGCTGGGTCCCGTCGTCGAGACCGACCTGGATCCCCGGAGCGTCGAGATGGAGACACACGTCGCCGGAGAGAAACGCCAGGACGCCACGACCGAACTGATGCTGTTCGACCCCTACGAGGTCGTGTCGTTTCTCTCCGAGCGGTACACGTTCCGGCCCGGCGACGTCGTCTCCTTCGGGAGTCCCGCCAATCCGGGACTGCTGGAACCGGGCGACGACATCGAAATCTGGTACGAGGGGATCGGGACACTGCGGAACACGGTGGTCGAGGCGGGGAACGCGTGATCCGGACTGCTGTAAACTGTGTCCCTGTCCGACCGCACGCAGTCTACCGGTCGACACAGTACGTGGGGAGGGACGAACTTCTATATGCGGGGCCGCCGAGCACGCCGGTATGACCGAGCCCTTCGACGCCGAGCGAGTCGAGGCAGTCATGTTCGACTCCTACGGGACACTCGTCGACACCGGTTCGGCGGCGCGAGTGCTGGACGGCGTCGTGGCCGATCCGGACGCCGTCGCTGCGGAGTGGCGCGAGAACGCCCTGTTTTACTCTGTCGTCGCCAACGATCTCGAGCAGTACCGCACGTACTTCGACCTGCATCTGGATGGGCTCCGGGACGCACTTCGAGCCGACGGAACCGACGTCGACGACGACCAGCTCCGGGAGCTGAACGCGGTCTACCACGACCTCGATCCGTTCCCCGATGTCGCTCCCGGGTTCGAGCGCCTGGCCGACGCGGGGTACCAGCCGTCGGTTTGCTCGAACGGCAACCCCGAGATGCTCGATTCCCTGGTGGAGTCAGCCGGGATCGAGAACGCGGTCGCACAACTGGTCAGCGCTCACGAGATTCGCACGCTCAAGCCCGCGCGGGAACTCTACGAACACGCGGCGTCGGAGATCGGCCATCCGCCGGCAGCACTCGTCCACGTCACGGGCCACTGGATGGACGTACAGGGCGCGATGAACGCCGGAATGCAGGGCGTGTACCTGGACCGCAGCGACGGTCAGTGGCCGTCGTTCGGCCCGGCGCCGACACTGACCGTCGAGTCACTCGAGACGCTCTGTGAGCACCTCGGGGTGTGACTTGCGGAACGCAGAAGCGAATCCTCCGCGCTTCTCGACTCCTGGTCTTGTATCGTGTGCGATGAGCGCGACTCGTGTTACATCCGGTCTCATGGTTGGGCCCGGGAGAGGCGAGTTTTTTCTACGTCTCTATCAGAGAAATTAATGTTTTTGCAGGAGGAAGTCACTATCATACGGATTTTGTACGTCATTTCTGTAGTGACCCCGCGACTGCGTGCGGTCGGACCGGGACACAGTTACGGCAATCTGTGTCAGTCCCGTCTCCTGTGATGGGTTGAGAGACATTCACACACAATAATACACCCTAGTAGTGCGCAAGGAGTAATAATGCATTAAAGAATATTATCATTATAGTTCATAACATTTATTTACGCGGATCGAGTCCGACAGCGTGCAACGGCGCGGCAGATCGCGCACACCACACATGACACGAGGCGATTCAGACACTGACGAAGTCGCGAGTCGAGTCCGAGACACCGCACCCCACATCCGGGACGTGGACAACCCGGCAGCCAGGGAGTTGCGGCGGAAGTTGAACCAGCAGGAGTTCGTGTTCGCGCCCGGCCTCTACCACGCGCTGGACGCGCGGCTGGCGGAGATGGCGGGCCACGACGCTGTGTACATGTCCGGGTACTCGACCGTGCTCGGGCAGTTCGGCTATCCCGACCTGGAGATGGTGACGATGACCGAGATGGTCGAGAACGGCAAGCGCATCGCCGAGGCGACCGAACTGCCGGTGATCGCCGACGCGGACACGGGCTACGGCGGCGTCCACAACGTCCGCCGGGCGGTCCGGGAGTACGAGAAAGCCGGCGTCGCCGCGGTCCACATCGAGGACCAGACCTCGCCAAAGCGGTGTGGCCACATCGCGGGCAAGCAGATCGTGCCCCGCGAGGAGGCCGAGGCCCGGTTCTCCGCGGCTGTCGACGCCAAGCAGTCCGAAGATACGATCATCATCGCGCGAACGGACGCCTACGGGTCGGCCAACGGCGACTGGGAGGAACACCTCGAGCGCGGCCGGATCTACGCCGACGCCGGCGTAGACCTCGTGTGGCCGGAGATGCCCGACCCCTCCCGCGAGGACGCCGTCAGGTACGCCGAGACCCTCCACGAGACCCACCCCGACGTGCAACTCGCCTTCAATTACTCCTCGAGTTTCGCCTGGAGCCAGGAGGAAGATCCGCTCACGTTCCAGGAACTGGGTGACCTGGGCTACAAGTACATCTTCATCACGCTCTTTGGCCTGCACTCGGGGGGCCACGCCGTCTACGAGGACTTCAAGAGCCTCGCCGAGAACGACGAACGGGCGCAGTTCGACCTCGAACAGCGGTACCTGGACCACGAGACAGAGAGCCACCACGAACTCTCTTTCGTCCCGCGGTTCCAGGACATCGAGGCCGAGTTCGACCCGATGGCCCGGAAGCGCCAGGAGGAGTCCGCCGGCTTCACCGAAGAGGGCGAGGCTGTCATGACCAGCGAGAGCGACGACTGATAGTGATTGCTGTAAGCCATTCCCGGATCGACCGCAAGGGGCGACGCGGTCGAAACGGGAATTCGGTACAGCAATCACTGTGATACGGACTGCTGTCGTCGTTTTTCGGGTCGATCACATGCTGTCGGTGGCTTCTCATACTGTCGGCTATGACTTCGTGAAGAGATTCGACACCCCGGGGTGCCGATACTACTCACGGGCTTATAGCCGACAGTATCACCTGCAGTACGAGAGAGGCGAGTTCGGAAGCGTTTTACTCCCCGGCAGGTATATTCTGGGTGCTACCATCGGGCCGGTAGGGTAGCTTGGTATCCTTCGGCCTTCGGGTGGCCGTAACCGCAGTTCAAATCTGCGCCGGCCCACTTCTGTTTGCGGGTACTGAAGATTCACAAGACGGCAGTACGTCGT
>CAYYHG010000002.1:0-70587 GCA_964471665.1 uncultured Halobacteriales archaeon
GTCTGACACCCCAGGCGGTCGACACCCTGGAGTGCGCCCCACGAGCCGAGATACTGGATGAACGGGCTGGTGATGATCACTCTGTCCCCGGGACGCAGGCCGATACTCCAGAGAATCTGTGCGTGCCACTCCCCGATCCGGTCCCAGTCGCCGTCGCTGATGCCGAAGACCTTCGGGCGCCCCGTCGTGCCGGACGTGCCGTAGATGCGCGCGACGTCCTCTGTCCCGACACAGAGAAACCGACCGAACGGCGGGTTGGCTTTCTGTTCTTGCTTGATGGCGTCGCTGGTTAGAACCGGGAGTTGCTGGAACTCTTCGAACGACGTGATGTCGGTCGGATCGACGTCGACGTCGCTGTAGTACTCCCGGTAGAAACCGCTGTTCTCGTAGGCGTAGCGAACCTGTTCGTTGATCTTCTCCAGTATCTCCTCGCGTCGCTCCTCCGGCGGCCTCGTCTCCTGTTGTTCGTCCCAGTATTCGCTCTCCGGGTCAGGGGTACCGCCCCCTGGTTGTGTGGCTGGCCAGGACTGCACACTTGTGACTCTGTGCCCTGGTCCTAATAGATTTCGGCTGGTCGGACAACTCCGGTTGTAGTAGCTCTACGTGGCTTTCATAGGGTCGTTATGGCCGGCAGTATCACTCCAGACCACGATACTCCCGTTCCAGCCGGTCCCAGTAGTCCAGCGGCTGGTAGTCGGGTACCCGGGCGAGTCCGTTGGCGGCGTCCGGGCTGACCGCCTCCGGATCCACGGGAACGTCGACGACGACGGGCCCGTCGCGGTCGATGGCGGTCGCGACGGACTCGTCGAGACCGTCTCCACCCGAGACTGCCAGCCCCTCGGCGCCCATCGCTCCGGCGATCCGGTCGTAGTCGACGTCACCCAGGCGCACTCCTACCTCGCGGCCATAGTTCTCGACCTGGTCGTAGCGTTCGATGTTCCAGCAGGCGTTGTTGGCGACGACGATCGCCAGGTCGGCCTCCGCGCGCGCAGCGGTCTCGATCTCCGCGAGATTGAATCCCAGGGAGCCGTCGCCGGTGAAACAGACGACGTCCGACTCCGGCCGGGCCAGCGCGGCACTGATCGCGAACGGAACCCCGACACCCAGACAGCCGAGCGGCCCGGGGTCGAGATACTGGCCCGGCGCCGCGGGATCGAGCGCCACCCGGCCGAACGACAGTGCGTCGCCACCGTCACAGACGATGACCGCGTCGTCACCGAGCGCGCGCTCGATAGCCCCACAGACCCGGTAGGGGTGGAGTGGCTCGCTGTCGTCTCGTTTCCGTTCGTCCATCCGCTCGGCGCGTCCGTCGTGGGTGTCCTGTAACTCCCCGAGCCACGCCGGATCGGCCAGCGGGGCGTCGAGGCGCGCCTCGAGGCCGGGCGCCGCCGACTCGACTGTCGATTTGATTGCGACGTCGGGGGTCCTGTTGTGTCGGAGCGCGGCCGGGTCGACGTCGACCTGGACGAACGTCGCGTCCCCGAACACGGCCGGGCTGGCGTACCCGAGCGTGAAGTCCATCCGCTTGCCCAGAAGGAGGAAGGCGTCGGCTCCGTCCACGACGTCGCCGCGCGCGCCCGGCAGACAGAACTCGCTGTCGGCCGGGACCACGCCCTTGCTCCCGGCGGTCGTCAGCACGGGTACTCGCGTCGTCTCGACGAACGACCGGACCGCTTGCGGGGCACCCCGGGCGCCCCGGCCCAGCACGACCGCAGGCCGGTCGGCCGCCTCGAGGGCGGCCCCAGCCCGGTCGAGGACTGCCTCGTCGGCAGCGACGGGCTGGGGGCCGTCCGGGACCGGCCGCTCGGTCGGAGTCTGTGGCGTCTCGCGGAGCACGTCGGTGGGCACCTCGAGAACGGCCGGGCCGCGCTCGTCCAGTGCCGCGCCGGCAGCCTCGACGAGGTGGTCGCGTATCCGGCCCGGCTCGAAGGCCGTCCGGTCGGTCACCGTCACCGCCTCGGCGATGTCCCGGTGGGGCGTCCCCTGGAGCGCGCCGCGGTCGAACTGCGGAATGGGGGGCCGTCCCGTCACGACGAGGACCGGAACGCCCGAGGTGTGTGCGTTGGCGATACCCGTCATCGCGTTCGTGAAGCCAGGTCCCGCCGTGACCATGGCCACGCCCAGTCCGCCGGTGACGGCCGCGTGGGCGTGGGCGGCGTGGACGGCCGCCCGCTCGTCGCGTACGTCCACCAGGTCCGCGTCCGTGTCCGCGATGGCGTCCCAGATGGGCTGTATGTGGCCGCCACACAGCCCGTACACCCGGTCGGTCAGCTCCTCGATGGTGCTGGCGGCGACACTCGCGCCAGTACGATCTGTTGACATCCTCGATGCTATCCTCGACAGCCACGGTCTTACGTTTTTGGTCTACTGCTCGCGGGCTCGTAGCCGACGGTATCCAGAGCCCACCGACACCCCAGAACACCGTCGCTGGCGTCGTCGTGCTCGTGTTGAACGGACGGACACCTCCGGTCGCACACGTAGTTTTATTTTCTCGGCACGTCCCCTACTGTGTATCACGATGTTATCGTTTCCCGACTCGGAGACGGCACAGGAACTGGAAGAACGCGCCCGGGGACTGATGGACGAGGTCGTCCTCCCGGCCGAACGGGCACTCGAGGGCGGAACGACCGTGCCAGAGGAGACAGTCCGGACCCTCCAGGAGGCTGCGCGCGACCGGGGAATCTACGCGCCACAGGTCGGCGAAGCCTACGGCGGCATGGGACAGGACTTCCGCGACGTGTTGCCGACCTTCGAGCAGGCGGGCCGGAGCCTGCTGGGGGCGCTGGCGATGCGCGTCGACGCACCCGACCAGGGGAACATGCACCTCATAGAGATGCACGGCACCGACGAACAGAAAAACCGGTACCTCGAACCGCTCGTCGAGGGGTCGATCGCGTCGGGCTTTTCGATGACAGAACCGATGCAGGGTGCTGGTTCGGACCCGAAGATGATCGAGACCACCGCCGAGCGGGACGGCGACGAGTGGGTGATAAACGGCCACAAGTGGTGGACGACCCAGGGTTCGGCGGCCGACGTGTTGCTCGTGTTCGCGCGCACCGACACCGAGGCCCACCCCTACGAGGGATGTTCGGTCTTCCTGGTCCCCGCCGACACCGACGGCGTCGAGATCGTGCGGGACATCCCACACGTCGAGAGCGACATCGAGGGCAAGGGACACGCCGAGATCAAGTACCACGACGTCAGTGTGCCAGCGGGGAACCTCCTGGGCGAGGAGGGAGCGGGGTTCGACCACGTCCAGGAGCGGCTCGGCCCAGCCCGGCTGACCCACTGTATGCGCTTTTCGGGGATGGCCGAACGGGCGCTGTCGGTCGCCAGGGCGTACCTCTCGGAGCGGAAGGCGTTCGGATCGCGCCTCAGCGAGAAACAGCACGCCCGGTTTGCCATCGCCGACGCCGAGACGCGCCTCCAGGCGGCCCGGTCGCTGAACCGGACCGCGGCCGACCGGATCGCGGCCGGCGACCAGGCCCGCGTCGAGGTCGCGATGTGCAAGGTCTTCACCGCCAACGTCGTCCAGGACGCCATCGACACGGCGCTGCAGTTCTGTGGGGGCAACGGCGTCGGGAAAGACCTGCCCATCGCGGACTTCTACGAGAGTGTCCGACAGTTTCGGATCGTCGACGGGGCCGACGAGGTCCACAAGCGCACCATCGCCCGCGCCGCCTTCGAGGACGTAGACGAGTCGGAACTGGATCCAGTCACCCGGTACGACGCCCGACGATGACACGCGACACCCGGGCGGGAGGCCAGCGATGACACTCGACCAGTTCTCCCTGGCAGACGAGGTGGCGGTCGTCACGGGCGGCAGCCGCGGGATCGGCGAGGAGATCACGGTCGCGATGGCCGAGGCGGGCGCGGACGTGGTGCCGGTCGCACGCTCGGAGGAGGCACTGGAAGCGACGGCAGAGCGCGCCGAAGCGGCCGGCGGCGAGGCCCTCCCGATACCGCTGGACGTGACCGACCAGGCCGGGATCGCGGCGCTCTTCGAGGAGACCGAACAGACGCTGGGTGGCGCCGACGTGCTGGTCAACGTCGCCGGCGTGAACCCGTTTTTCGGCGACGCCCGCACCGTCGAAACGGAGACGTGGGAACGGATCTTCGCGGTAAACGTCAGGGGAGCCTTCGAGTGCACGCGGGAGTTCGGACAGCGGGTCGCCGACCGGGAGGGGACCGGGTCGGTCGTCAACGTCGCCAGCGTCGGCGGCGTGGTCGCGCTCCCGTACCAGACGCCGTACACGGCCTCGAAACACGCACTCGTCGGGATGACCAAGTCCCTGGCCGTCGAGTGGGCGCCCGACATCCGCGTCAACGCCCTCGCGCCGGGGTACGTCAGGACGGAGTTCACTGCGGGCGTCCGTGACAACGAGAGCATCCGCGAGGACATCCTCGCCACGATCCCGCAGGACCGCTTTGCCGACCCCGAGGAGATCGCCACAGGCGCGGTCTACCTCGCCAGCGACGCAGCAGCGTACGTCACCGGCGAGATCCACCTCGCTGACGGCGGCCTGGCTGCACAGTGATCGCAACGCATTAGACACTGCTCGCAGTTGCTCTACCTGATGACCGACGCCGACGACACCGAGGCGTATCTGGAGCGCATCGTCGACCGGGAGGCACTGGCGGCCTACCTCGAAGACGAGCTGGGCCCCGTCGAACGGTACGAGATACACCTCCTGGGTGAGGGCCACTCCAACGAGACGCTGCGTGTGACCTGGGGCGAGACCGGCCTGGTCGTCCGCCGGCCCCCACCCGGCGAGGTCGCCTCCAGCGCCCACGACGTGCTCCGGGAGTACCGCGTCGTCGACGCCCTGCAGGAGTCAGACGTCCGGGTTCCGCCGACGGTCGCGGCCTGCGAAGACCACGACGTTATCGGCAGCGACTTCTACGTGATGGAGGCCGTCGACGGGGACGTGATCCGGACGACAGTTCCCGAGCGCTTCGAGACGCCCGAGACACGAGAGCGCGTCGGGACGGAACTGGTCGACCGGCTCGTCGAGATCCACGCCGTCGATTACGAGGCCGTCGGCCTGGGGGAGTTTGGCTATCCCGAAGGGTTCACAGCACGGCAAGTCGAGACCTGGACCGAACAGATCGCGTGGGCACGCGAGGTGACCGACCGGGAGCGAACGGTGCCCGCACTCGACCGGATCGGCGAGTGGCTGGCGGCCAACGTCCCCGGGGCGTACCCTCACACGCTGGTCCACGGCGACTACAAACTCGACAACGTCATGTTCGGGCCGGGAACGCCACCCGAGATCGCGAGCGTCTTCGACTGGGAGTTGAGTACGCTGGGCGACCCCTTCACCGACCTGGGATGGATGCTCTCGTTCTGGTGGGACGGCAAGGATCCGGCCGTGCCCGCCTCGACCGGCGACCTCTATCCCGGGTTCATGCGCGGGGACGACTACCCCACCCGGCAGGAACTCGTCGACCGGTACGAGCGCCGGACGGGATGGACGTTCGACGACGAACTGTTCTACCGCGTCCTGGCAGTCTACAAGCTGGCCGCGCTCGGCGAGATGTTCTACCGCCGACACCTGGAGGGCAACGCCGACGATCCGCTCTATCCGAAGATGGAGGCTGGCGTGGTTCACCTGGCCGAGCGCGCCGAGCGGCTGATCGACGGCGACGAACCGCTGTGAGAGGGGCAACCGCGGCGGAACACGGTGGTACGGCTACAGCCGTCCCGGTCAGCTCCGGGAGCTGTCGAGGGTGTACTGGATCTCGATGACGTTGCCCGACCTGAACAGCAGATCGGGCAGCTGTTCGGTGACCCGTTCTTCGCCCATCCGGTTGGTGGGACCGCTTACCGTGATCGAACCGTGGACACGGCCGTCCGTGACGATGGGGACGCTCACCGCGCGGACGCCCTCGAGGCGTTCGCCGAAGTCGAGTGCGTAGCCACGCTCGCGGACTGTCTCCAGCCGGTCGTACAGTTCTTTGCGGTCCGTGACGGTCGACGCCGTGACTTCCGGCAGCCCGTGTTCCTCGACAATCGCCTCGACGCGGTCGTCGGAGAGGTGCGCCAGGATCGCCTTTCCGGGCGCGTTCGTCGAAAGCGCCATCCGCCAGCCCTCGTAGACACCGAGGTCCAGTGCCTGATCGCCCTTCACGATGTAGAGCAACACCCCCAGCCCGTGTTCCTCGATCATGAGGCTCACGTGCTCGCCCGTCTGCTCGGCCAGCGCGTCCAGCTCGGGCTTTGCGAGCTGGTAGAGCTGCGAATGCTCCCGGCTGCCGACGCCGATGGCCAGCGGGCGGGTGCTCACGCGGTACTGGCTGTCGCGCTTGACGACGTACTGGAGGGCGTGCAGCGTTGTGAGGTAGTCGTGGGCGGTGCTCCGGGGGAGCCCCAGCGCCGACTCCACCTCGGAGAGCGTCGCCCCGCCGCGGTCTGCCAGCACCTCGAGCACCTCGAGCACCCTCCCTGCGCTCTGAATCGGGATCTCGTCGGCCATACCCCCCCTTGTCGCCCACGTCACTTCTATCTGTCCGACAATGTCGACACAGAGCCGTATTATTCCACGACTGTCCGAAACGAACGTTTGGTTACCGCAACCCCACCTGTAGTACGTATAAACCCAGACGCCGGGCAGCCCGCAGCGAGCGCGACCGTCGTCCTGTGTCGGATCGCCATCCGACATTATCGGAACGGTTCGGAGAGGACCTGTACCGTGTGGTGAACGCGTCTGACAGACGTGTCGAGACAAAATAAAATCACAGCTGATAGTACTCCGGCCACCACCGGTTCCTGCACCTGTCGGGACAGACTGGTGTAGTGCTGTGCCGGATCAGTCACCCCCAGCAGACGATCGACCCCGAAAACGGCTCCAGCCGTCCAGGCGGATCGCGTCCGGGTGTATCGCCGACGGTATCGCGCTGATTACGGTCATACGACTGTAATCTCTTGCCGGTCGGCCGTGTATATAATAATTTAACATACATTTCGGGGGCGGGCGGGGACCACTCCGACACGACCGGACACCCGGTCGACGCCGTTGCACCGGCAGATTGCCGTCTGTCGGATCGATTGTGCGACGTCGTCCGTCCTCGCGGGGCGTCACCGGCGGCAGTATAATAACGGTACAGACGACAGTGTACAGTGGCATGGACCACTCCCAGCCGTACCACTGCTACGAGGTCGACGAACAGCCGGTAGACGACAGGCTCGGTATCGGGATCCAGTTCCTGATGAACGCCAAGGACCGCGACGACACACAGATGTTCGACCAGGGGATCATCCACGTCGAGCCGGGCGAGAGCGTCACCCGTCACGTCCACCGCTACAGCGGGGAGACGTTCTACGGGCTGGACGGCGAGGGCGAGATCGTGATCGAGGGCGAACCCGTCCCCTGTCACGCCGACGACCACCTCGTGTTCATTCCACCGGGTGTCCCACACTACCCGCGCAACCCCACAGACGCCGAGGGAACGTTCCGCGCGATGTTCATCCATTCCCCGGCGATCATCGACGGTGACACCTACACCGTCGACGCCGGGGGTAACCCGGTCGACGCCGAAAAGTGATGTCGGACGCGGGTGACGAGGCGGCGTTTCTCAGCCGGCTCGCCGGGCTGGATCCGGCGGCGTTCCGTGCGTTCGTCCGGGAGGTCTACGCCCACCGGGAGGGACACGTCCTCGTCGACCGCGGCGGAACGCCGCTCGACGCGTCGGCGAACGCGGAGGGCACCCGTCGGGTCTACGTCCACCACTCCAGCGAGGGAACTCTGCCGGCCCTCGACGACCGTGTCGACGCCGTCGTCGTTCCCGGTGCGGGGACCGGCGTGGCTGCAGACACAGAGATCGCCGTCCTCGACGCCCGCGATCTGTTCCGAGTGACGCGGTACGCACTCGCCCCCGAGGACGGCGACGCAGTCTGCCGTCGACACCTCGATCTGGTGCCACGGGCACGGCGAGCTGGACGTCCCCTCGGGGAGCCCGGCGGCTGGACGGGCGGGGCTGTCGAGTCGAGCAGTAGCCGACCCGGGGCGCCCGATAGCGGCGCGGACGCGGGGCGACACATCGGGTTGCGGACGCTGGCTTCCGTCGGAGTGGCGGCGCTGCTCGTCGGTGTCATCGTCGGTGTCGGCGTCGGCTCCATCGCCTTCCCGGACACGTCCGGGGATGTGGCGACGCCGGCCGGCACGAACGACGTCAACTCTCCGACACCGACGCCGCTCGCGACCGTGACGGTCTCCGAGGTCGACTCGCCATCGGTCCCGGCGGCCGCCGCGGCCGACATCCGGGAGCGGTACGCCCGGCTGGAACCCACCTGCGAGCGGCCGCCGGACCTGGTCGTACAGCTCCAGGTCAACGCGCTCAGACACGACAACGGCACGGACGCACCCATCGAGACCGTCTATCGGTTCGCGTCGCCGGCCAACCGTCAGCGGACCAGGCCGCTGGGGAACTTCGTCGGCATCGTCCGCAGCGATCCATTCGAGGAGTTGCTCGAACACGAGCGGGCGGAGTACGGCCCGCTGGTCGTGAACGGGACGTCGGCCCGCCAGCAGGTAGCCGTCACCGACGGCGACGGCGACACCGAAACGTACCTCTTCAGGCTCTCGAGGCAGACCGGAGGTGCCTACGAGGGCTGTTGGATGACCGACAGCGTCGAGCCGCTCATTCCGGGAACGTGAGCTGCCGGGCCAGCGGAGCTACGGACTGGCCCGACCACTGAGACTCCCTAAAGTCCCGTCTCGGTGCCTGAAGCGCCGAAATTCCGGTACCACAATTATTAAAGATGTGGGTTGAGAGTACTAATCATGGCACGTAGTGCCGACTCGATTAGCAGACGACAGATTCTGAAACAGACCGGTGCACTCGGTGCGGTCGGCCTGGCAGGCGGGTTCGCCGGGTGTGGTGGCGACGGCGGCGACGGCGGCGACGGCGGCGACGGCGGCGACGGTGGCGACGGCGGATCCACAGACGGCGGCGACGGCGGGGGGATCAGCGAGATCCACGTCGGCGTCGTCGAACCGTTCAGCGGCGTGTACGCGAACCTCGGTGCCGCTGAACTCGAGGCGGCCGAACTCGCGGCAGCGGATTTAGAGGAGGAACTGGACATCGACATCGAGATCACCGACGCCGACACAGAAGTCGACCCGGACGTCGGCGTCCGGCGGATGGAGAGTCTCGTCACGGAGGATGGCATCGACGTCGCCCTGGGCGGCGTCTCCTCTTCTGTGGCGATCGCGATGGGCCAGTGGGCGACCCGGAACGACGTCGCCTACGTCGCCTCCGGGAGCCACTCCGACGCGACGACCGGCTCGGAGTGTGCCCAGTACATGTGGCGGACGGCGAGTTCGAACACGATGCTCGCACGGACCGCCGGCGCCGCGATGGCGGAGGCCGCCGACTCCTACGCGCTGATGTACGCCGACTACACGTGGGGCCAGACGGCCCGGGACGCGGTCCGTGCTGCGCTGGAGAACGAAGGCGCAGAGGTCGTCGACGAGGTGGCGGTCCCCCTCGGAGCGGACGACTACACCGACGCGCTCAGCCGCATCCAGGAATCCGGTGCGGAGGCGCTGGGGAACATCACGGCCGGTGCCGACACCACCCGGAGCACCCAGCAGTACCTCAACAGCGGGATCGCAGACGAGATGGAGATGTCGGGCGTGCTCCTCGAGGACGAGGCGCTGTGGTCGCTCGGCCCGGAGGGCGTCGCACAGCTGGGCGTCTGGGGGACCGTCTGGGGCCCTGCGATCCAGGAGGGCGGCATGCCCGACCTGATGGAGCGGATCGCGGACGAGTACAACAAGACCGCCTACTCCCGACACTACCTCGGGTACGCGTCGATGGACCAGCTGGTCCGGGCCGCCCACCGCGCCGGCTCGGTGTCCGCCGAGGACATCCGTCCGGAACTGGAAGGCCACAACTACGAGGACGTCGGTCTCCTGGGGGGGACCCAGGAGTGGCGGGGCTGTGACCACCAGAACCTGAAGCCGACCTACGCAGTCCGTCCCAAGGCCGCCGAGGACATGGTCGACGAGGACGGCGAGCGTGTCTGGTTCGAACAGGTCGCGAAGACCCAGCCCGACGAAGTCGTCCGTTCCTGTGAAGCGACCGGCTGCGAACTGTAGGATCGTAACAGCTAACTCCCTCGGTTTTCGATTTGTGGTACGCTACCATGGCCACTGAAACGGACACAGGCGTCTGGTGGAGAGAACGGTTCGTCGTTCCCATCGCCAACATGCGGCCGATCTGGAAGGTGTTTTACGTGCTGTTGACCCTGTGGGTCCTCCTGACGATCGCGGTGCAGCCGAGCCTGTTCGCGACACAGCTCGTCAACGGGCTCGTCTACGGGATGATCCTCGTGATGATCGCCCTCGGGCTGGCGCTCATCCTCGGGTTGATGGGCGTGATCAACTTCGCCCACGGGTGGTTTTTCATGCTCGGTGGGTACCTGGCCTTCGCGGTCATCGCCCAGGCGGGCCTTCCAGTGTGGGTCGCCCTGATCGCCGCACCCGTCGCCGTCGGCCTCGTCGGCGTGGTGATGGAACGGTTCCTGTTACGACGACTGTACGGCACCGACCCGATCAACGGCCTGCTACTGACGTTCGGCGTCGCGCTGATGTTGGAGGAGGCGATCCGGTTCTACTGGGGGAGCGCCCCGCTGTCGTACACCCTCGGGATCATGTCCGAGCCGGTGAATCTCGGCGTGACGCGGGTCGCAGGCATCCGCATTTTCACGACGGTGGTTGGCATCGTCTCAGTGATCGGTGTGTACCTGCTCATCGTCCGCACCGACTTCGGGCTCTCGATCCGTGCTGGCGTCCAGGACGCAGAGATGACCGAACTCGTCGGCGAGAACCTGCCGGTGAAGTTCACGATCCTGTTCTTCCTCGGATCGCTTCTGGCCGGCCTGGCTGGTGTTCTCAGGGGCGGCGAGACCGGCATCGATCCCGGGATGGGTGCACTCTTTATCATCCTCGTGTTCGTCGTCATCGTCGTCGGCGGGATGGGGAGTTTCTTCGGCAGCGTCGTCGGCGGACTGCTCATCGGCGTGACGGCCTTCCTCGTGCCGACGATGTTGCGGGCACTCGCGACGGCGACCGGTCTCGATTTCATCGCCCTCGACGGCGTCCGACGCGTGGTCCCCTTCGTCGTGATGATCATCGTCCTGCTCGACAGGCCGCGTGGCCTGTTCGGCGAGGAGGGGTTCCTCGAATGATGTCCGCCTGCGCCGGCAACGGTGGACGGACAGTTCTCAGCCAGCGCCTGCACAGAGGTGAGTACACATGAGCAAGGAAACGCCGAGTCGAGGCGAACAGATACGCGAACTGCTCAACGGGTCCGCCAGGCTCTCGAACAGGCGGGCGGACCTCCTGGCGATCGGCTTGCTTGCGGTGCTTGCGATCGTCCTCCCATACGTCGCAGAGGTGTTGATGGGCTTTAGCGGCGTCGCCTCCAACATCCTCGTCTGGATGCTGTTTGCGGTCGCGTTCAATCTCCTCCTCGGCTACGCCGGCCTGCTCTCCTTTGGTCACGCGATGTTCCTCGGTGGCGGGATGTACTTCGTAGCGATCATCATGACTCAGGTCGGCCAGGGGCTGTTCTTCATCGCGGCCCCCCTCGCGCCGGTCGCGCTTGGGGTACTCGCCTACTTCATCGGGCGGCTCATCGCGAACAAGGGGGAGATCTACTTCGCCCTGCTGACCATCGCGTTCGGTGAGATCCTCTGGTACATCGTGAACGCTGATCCCGGCGGCATCACCGGCGGGGACGACGGCATCGCCCGCGGACTGTTGCCGCCGTTCGTCGAGGCCAGCCGTGGGGAGTTGAACATCGTCCTCGGCGGCCTCGAGGTCGCCATGTACTGGGCGATCGCGACCGTCTTCGTCGCGTCCGTCTACCTGCTGTACCGCATCGTCCGGTCGCCCTTCGGCCGGACGCTGTTGACGATCCGGGAAAACGAGGAACTCGCCCGCAGTATCGGTGTCGACACGTATCGCTACAAGGTGCACACGTTCGTGCTCAGCGCGGCGTTCAGCGCCATCGCCGGCGTGTTGCTTGTCATCGTCAACACGAACGTGGCGACGCGGTTTCTCTTCTGGGAGACGAGCGGCCAGGTCGTCATGATGACGATCATCGGTGGTATCAGCAGCTTCGCCGGCCCGATGTTCGGCGCGTTCCTGTGGTTCTTCGGCGAGGAGTTCCTCAGCGGCCTCCGCGCGATCGGTGACCTGCGTCACTTCTGGCAGTTCGGCTTCGGGCTGTTGTTCGTGGTCATCATCCTCGTCAGCCCGAAAGGCGGTGCCTGGGGGATGATCAAAGACGCCGGGCGCTGGATCGGCAACAAGGTTCTCGGAGGGAACTGACATGGCAGAAACGACTGACGTCGATCGATCGCGGGAGGCACAGGCCGGAACTATCCTCGCAGTCGACGGACTGACAAAGAAGTTCGGGAGCGTCGTCGCGAACGACAACATCACGATGAGCGTCAGAGAGGGTGAACTCCGGTCGATCATCGGCCCGAACGGCGCCGGCAAGACGACGTTTTTCAACCTCATCGCCGGTGTGCTGTCGCCGACAGACGGGACGATCCACTTCAAGGACGAGGACATCACCGACCTGCCGATGGAACAGCGTTCACAGCGTGGCCTCGGACGCTCCTACCAGAGCAACGAACTGTTTTTCGACCAGTCTGTCTTCGAGAACGTCAGGGTCGCGGCACAGACGGCAGAACTCGGCTCTTTTAGCTTCGATACGTTCTCGCGGGCCAACACGATGAAACAGACGGAAGCCGAGGACCTGCTCGAACGGCTGAACATCATCGACGAACGCAACACCGAAGCCAAGAACCTCTCCCACGGCGACCAGCGCCGCCTCGGGATCGCTATCGCGCTCGCGACGGATCCGGATCTCCTCCTGCTCGACGAGCCGACGAGCGGGATGGGTCCGGAGGCGACTCGCCGGACAGCCGATCTCATCGAGAGCCTCAGGGAGGAACTGGACATCTCGGTCGTGCTGATCGAACACGACATGAGCGTCGTGATGGGCATCAGCGACCGGATCAGCGTGCTGTACAACGGTGCCCACATCGCGACGGGGCCGCCCGAGGAGATCCGTGAGGACCAGGATGTCCAGGACGCGTACCTCGGCGGGATGAAGGAAGCGGAGGAGGAGGTGTAACGATGGCGCTGCTCGAACTCGACGAACTCAACGCGGGCTACGAGACCGGGCAGGTGCTGTTCGACGTCTCGATTGACATCGAAGAAGGGGAGGTCGTCTCCCTGCTCGGGCGCAACGGTGCCGGCAAGTCCACGACGATGCGATGTGTCGCGGGCGCGAAGCCGCCGTACATCCAGAGCGGCACCGTCCGCGTCGCCGGCGAGGACATCACACACCTCGCGACGCACAAGCGCACGAACAAGGGGATCGGCTACGTCCCCGAGGAACGGCGCGTCTGGCCGGGATTGACGATCTCGGAGAACATCAGGATGGCCATCAAAAATTCGAACGATCCCATGGCGCTCGAGGACGTCATGGACTACTTCCCCCGCCTCCAGGAACTGGAGGACAAGCCGGCCCGGAACCTCAGTGGCGGCGAACAGCAGATGCTCGGGATCGGGCGCGCGCTCGCGAGCAAGCCCGACATCATGCTGATGGACGAACCCAGCGAGGGCCTGGCGCCATTCATCGTCCGCGACGTCGAGGAGATCATCAACACGCTGAACGACGAGGGACTGACCATCTTCCTCGTCGAGCAAAACGTCGTCATGGCGATGGAAGTGAGCCACCGCCACTACTTCATCGACCAGGGTGACATCGTCGACTCGATGTCCTCCGACGAACTCCGCGAGAGCCCGGAACTGCGCCAGGAGTACCTGAGCGTGTAAAGTACCCCCCTTTCGCGACGCCGGTCAGTACTCGATCCCAGCCCGGGGGCCGACGCCCCGGCGGAACGGGTGTTTGATATCGCCCATGTACGTGACGTACTCGGCGGCGTCGACGAGCGCGGCCGGCGCGTCGCGGCCAGTGAACACGAGTTCGACTGTCTCCTCGGCCGCGTGGATGATATCGACAAGTCGGTCGGCGTCGGCTATCTCGAGGTCGTACAGCGTCAGTATCTCGTCTAAGACGAGGAGATCGACCGCTCCCTCGGCGCCGGCAGCTGCCGCCTGCTCCAGTGCGTCCTCGAGTCGCTCCCGTTCGTCAGTCGTGAGATCCTCGATCGTCGGTGCGTGCCCGGCGGGGAACTGTTCGACGTCGATGCCGGCAGTCTCCCGGAACCGCTTGACCTCGCCGTACTGGTCGTACATTTCCTCGGCGCCTTTCATGAACTGCAGGACCGACACCGACAGCCCGTGGCCCGCCGCGCGGACCGCCAGTCCCATCGCTGCTGTCGACTTTCCTTTGCCGGGGCCGTAGTAGAGGTGGACCAGTCCGTCCCGCCGATCGGTCGTCTCGGGCATACGGACGGTACCGGACGCCGATACAAAGCGACGTCGAATCACTGTCCGCCAGGCGAGCGATTCGGGAGCACCCTGGACCGTCCCACTCACCCGGACGAACCGGACCGCCTGTAGACGTTCTCGGTGTAGGTCTCCCCGCCGATCGTGGTCTCTCCCTCGTCGATCTTCTCGAAGCCGGCGTTCCGGTAGAAGTCGTTGCCGGCCTCGTTGTCGGCCAGCACCATCGCCTGGATGCGGTCCGAGCCCCGCTGCAGGAGCGAATCGCGCAGGGCCGCGAGCAACTGGCCGCCGATTCCCCCACCCCGGTGGTCGGGGTCGACGTAGACCCGGAGGATGTGTCCCGTCCGCCGCGCCCAGACGCCGTGAGCGAAGCCGACCACCCGGCCGTCCGCTTTCGCGACGAGCACCAGAGCGTCCTCGTTTGCGATTTCGTCGCGGATGCGCTCCTCGTCGTACCAGTCGTTGACCACGTCCGCGACGTTCTCCCGGTGGAGAATGTCCGGGTAGTCGCTCTCCCAGGAGTGCTCTGCGACCCGTCTGATCGCGGACACGTCGTCGTCGGTGGCGCGTCTGACGCTCATGTGTGTACTGGAAACGTATACCACGCCGCGTATTTATACTTGTGCCGCCAGCGCGACCGACGCCGGCAGCGCTCATCCGGACGGGACAACCGGAACGGCTATTTCACCGGCCGACGACCGTCGACCATGGTCACGTTCCAGGTCGCCGACGGCGTCTACGGTATCGACGTCGGACTGTTCGACACGGAGGTCCTGTCGGTCTACCTCTTCGACGACGACGAACCGACACTCGTCGACGCGGGGACAGCCGCCGGCACGGACCGGATCCTCGCGGGAATGGCCGAGTGTGGCGTCGATCCCGGCGACCTCTCGAACGTCGTCCTGTCGCACGTCCACGCCGACCACACCGGCGCCGCGAGCGCACTCGTCGAGGCGGCGCCCGACGTGGACGTCTACATCCACGAGATGACAGCCCCTCACGTGATCGATCCGACGGAGTTGATCGAGAGCAGCAGGCGCGCGATGGGCGAGCACTACGACCTGATGGGCGAGCAGGGACCGGTCCCAGAGGAGAACGTCGTCCCGGTGACTGACGACGGTCTCGACATCGAGACCGGCGCGCACACGCTGCGGCTGATCCACGCGCCGGGACACTCGCCCGACCACTTCGCAGTCTGGAACCCCGAACGCCGGGTGCTGTTCGCCGCCGAGTGTCTCGGCCTGTACTTCCCGCGGGCCGACCAGTGGTCGCCGCCGTCGACGCTCCCGAACTTCGACGCCGGCGTCGTCGGGACCTCCATCGCCGACCTCCGGGCTCTCGACCCCGAGGAAATCCTCTTTCCCCACTTCGGCGTCTGGCCCGACAAACCCGAGGCGGCCTTCGAGACTGCCGTCTCCGAACTGTCCCGGTTCGGCGACTGGATCCTGGACCGCCACGACGCGACCGGATCGACCGAAGCCACCGTCGAGGCGGTTGCCCGAACTCTGCTCGACCTCTCGCCTCCCTACGATCCTCTCGCCGGATCGTTCTACGCGGAGATCGTCACGAAAGGATATCTCAAACAGTACGAACTGCTGTGAGTCATACATCTGTAATACATCTTTGGTACGCACTCTGCGATCTCTCCGGTCATGTTTGGATTGCAAGTGCGGTAAAATATACTTTTGTTACACATAATACTTAGAGAGTACATTGGCACTTTTCGACGGGAACAGCCATCGCGGGTGTCTGCCGGTCGAGTCGGATCGGGCACGCGGAGCACCTCTCGGCGGGGCCGTGCCGGCCCGGTCACCCAAAGTAGTAAGTGACCACTTCCTCTACCAGAGTGTACGGATATGGCGGAAAACGAGAGGGCACCCAACAGACGGTACAAAATCGGGAGAGTGCTGGCGGAGTACGACCTGCTGGATCTGCACGCGTCGTTGCCGGAGCGCTGGCTCGGGGAGAACGGAGAGGCGATGAGCCTGCGGGGACTCGCCGACCACATCAACGTCGCCGTCCTCCAGCAGGCCATGGAGGGGGCCGGCGTCGATCCGCTGGAGGGCGAGGCCGAGAACGCCTACAGACTGCTCACCGACGACGAGGTCAGCGTCGGCGTCAGGACCCAGCAGCGCAACCGCCTCGAACGCGAGGGTGTCGACGTCGACGCCCTCGAGGACGATTTCGTGACTCACCAGGCCGTCCACACGTACCTGCGGGAGGTGCTGGACGTCTCGAAAGAGCGCGGCGACGACGCGGACCCGGTCGAGAAACACGAACAGCGCGTCCAGCGGCTCCGCTCGCGGACCGAGGCCGTCACGGAAAACTCCCTCTCGGAACTGAGAAGCGCCGGCGACCTCACCCTGGGCGAACACAACGTCGTCGTCGACCTCCAGGTCTTCTGCCGGGACTGTGGCTCCCAGTTCGACGTCGCCGACCTGTTTCGCCGGGGTGGGTGTGACTGCCAGTAGGATCCGGACGCGCGGCCGCTGTGACACCAGTATGTCTGTAACGCGCGCTCCGCCCCTGACAATCTTTATACCCGAGAACGGACAGGGTGTGGATGATGGCATCTGCCGAAACTGAGCAAGCACAGGTTTCTCTCACCGCCGAGAACGTCGGGGGCATCGAACGGACCGAGGTGGGGTTCGAACCGGGCGTGACGATCCTGGTCGGACGGAACGCGACCCACCGGACGTCGCTGTTGCAGGCGATCATGGCCGGCCTGGGGAGCGAGCGTGCGTCCCTGAAAGGCGACGCCGAGGAGGGCCGCGTCGAGGTGCAGATCGGCGACGACCTCTACACGCGGACCCTCCACAGGCAGGGGGAAGGCGTCGCCTTCGACGGGGATCCGTACCTCGACGATCCAGAACTGGCCGATCTCTTCGCGTTTCTCCTCGAATCGAACGAGGCTCGCCGGACTGTCGCGCTCGGGGGCAACCTGCGCGAGATCATCATGGAACCGATCGACGCCGAGTCGATCCAGGCGGATATCGAGCGTCTGGAGGCCGAGAAGCGGGACGTCGAGGAGGCAATCGGCGACCTCGAATCGCTGAAGACGGAACTCCCAGAGCTGGAACAGGAGCGGACCCGTCTGGAGTCGGAGATCGAGGCAAAGCGCGAAACGTTCCAGGAGAAGCGATCGGAACTCGAGGACCTGTCGGACGACGCCCCCGAACTGCGGGAGGACGAATCAGAACTGGAGGCGAAGATGGCACAGCTCCAGCGGGCCCGGTCCGACATGGAACAGACCGAGTTCCGGCTGGACAGCCAGCAGGACAGCCTCGAAACCCTCGAGACAGAACTGGCCGCCCTCGAAGAGCAACAGGCCGACGTCGCCGACGACGAAGCGGCGGATCTGGACTCGGTCCACTCCGAGATCGACCGCCTGCAGGAACGCAAGCGGGAACTCGACTCGGAGCTGACGAAACTCCAGAGCGTCATCCAGTTCAACGAGGAGATGCTCGACGGGGCGAGCCGGGACATCGCGGCCGCGCTGCGCGGCGAGGACGACGACGAGTCGGTGACCGACCAGCTTCTCGAAACGACCGAGTCGGTCGTCTGCTGGACCTGCGGGACGGAGGTCGAGGGCGACCGCATCGAGGAGACCATCGAGCGACTGCGGGGTCTCCGGGAGTCGAAGTTCAGCGACCAGAGCGAGATCGAGTCCCGCCTGGCGGAGTTCAAGGAACGCCGCTCGGAGATCGAATCCCGGCAGCACGAACGGAAACGCATCGAACAGAAAATCGACGAGGTCCGCGCCGAGATCGAGGAACGCGAGGCGAAAATTGCCGACCTCGAAGCCGAACGCGAGGACCGCAAACACGAGATCGAGAGTTTGCGGGACGAAATCGAGGACCTCGAGGCACAGGACCGGTCCGAGGTGCTGGACGCACACAAGGCGGTCAACGAACTCGAGATCGAACTCGAGCGTCTCGAGGACGAGCGCGACCGCGTTGTCTCGAACATCGAGGAACTCGAGGCGCGCACGGCCGAGATAGAGGCCTACGAGGCCCGGAAAGCGGAGATCAACGACGAATTGACCGACCTCCGGACGCGCATCGACAAGATCGAACAGCAGGCCGTCGAGGAGTTCAACGACCACATGGACACCGTGCTTGACATCCTCAACTACACGAACCTCGACCGGATCTGGGTCGAGCGCACCGAACGCGAGGTCCGCGAAGGACGCCGGACCGTCTCGGAGACTGTCTTCGAGTTGCACGTCGTCCGCAGCACCGACAACGGCGTCACCTACGAGGACGCGTTCGAACACCTGAGTGAGAGCGAACGCGAGGTCACGGGACTCGTGTTCGCCCTGGCCGGCTACCTCGCACACGAGGTCTACGAGGAGGTCCCCTTCATCCTGCTCGACTCTCTGGAAGCGATCGACTCCGACCGCATCGCAACGCTCGTCGAGTACATGCAGGGCCACGCCGACTACCTCGTCGCCGCGCTCCTCCCCGAGGACGCCGCCGCACTCGACGACGCCTACCAGCGGATCACCGACATCTGAGGGCTGCCGGTTCCTCCCGGGTCCGTCTCCCGTTCGAACAGTTCGAATGCGGGTGGCGAAACTGCCCACGTTATCCAGGTGCCGTGTCTGCCCGACCGTCGTGACCCCGTTTCCACACCGCGACTGGCGTTCGATCTGTTCGAACAGACTGTGGGGTCACTCGACGGATCCGACGCCGAGGTGTCGGTCGAGTATCTCCTCGTTCTCCCGGACGGCCCCGGCAGGACCCTCGTGGACGATTCGGCCTTTCTCCAGGATGTAGGTGTACTCCGAGACGTCCAGTGCGACGGGGATGTTCTGTTCGACGAGCAGGACGGTGATCCCCTCGTCGTTCAACTCGCGGATGATGTCCTCGATGTCGCGGACGATGTAGGGGGCGAGTCCCTCTGTCGGTTCGTCGAGCAACAGTAATTCTGGATCGGCGACGAGCGCCCGCGCGATGGCGAGCATCTGCTGTTCGCCCCCCGAGAGGACCGACCCGTAACTCCCCTCGCGTTCCTGCAGGTTCTCGAAGGTCTCGAGGACCTCGTCGACGGAACTGTTCCCACCGGATCCCAGCCGTCCCATCTCGATGTTCTCGCGGACGCTGAGTCCCGGGAACACGCGCCGGTCCTCGGGGACGAAGGTGACGCCCCGCTGGATGGTCTGCTCGGTCGGCAGATCGGTGACGTCCTCGCCGTCGAAGGTGATGGTGCCGGCGGTCGGCGTCACGTTGCCGACGATCGACCGGAGCGTGGTCGTCTTGCCGACGCCGTTGCGCCCCACCAGGGAGACGACCGACCCGTCCTCGACAGCCAGGTCGACGCCCCGCAGGACCTCGGTGAGGTCGTAGCCGGCGCGCACTCCCTCGAGAGAGAGGAGGGGATCGCTCACCGGCGACCCACCACCAGGGACGTAGACGGGGCGGTCACGCGCGAACACCCCCGAGGTACGCCTCGCGGACGTCCTCGTCGCTCGCGATCTCCTCGGGGTCGCCCTCTGCGAGCACCTGGCCGCGCGTGAGGACGGTGATCCGGTCGGACAGTTGCATCACGACGTCGATGTCGTGTTCGATGAGCACGAGCGTGCGGTCGGCGAGCACGTCCGCGACCAGGTCGATCGTCGCGCGGGTCTCCTCGCTGCTCATCCCCGCGGTCGGCTCGTCGAGCATCACCAACTGGGGATCGGTCGCGAGCACGACGGCGATCTCCAGGCGTCGCTGGTCCCCGTAGGCGAGCGTCTCCGCGCGTTCGCTGGCCCGGTCGGCCAGTCCCACCCGCTCCAGAACGTCGGTCGTGCGCTCGTTGACTCGCTCGAATGTCTCCTTGTCCCGGAGCATCTCCTCGCGCAACGAGATGTCGGCGTCGTAGACCGACTGGGCCGCCAGCCGCACGTTCTCGCGGACGGTGAGCCCGCCGAAGACATTGGTGATCTGGAACGAGCGGCCGAGTCCCCGCCGGACGCGGTCGTGTGGCGAGCGCTCGGTGACGTCCGCGCCGTCGAACCTGACGGTCCCGGCCGAGGGAGTCATGGCGCCGGTGATGCAGTTGAACAGCGTGGTCTTGCCGGCGCCGTTGGGACCGATGACGCTCCTGAACTCGCCGCGAGCGACGCTCAGGTCGACGCGGTCGACAGCTGTCAGTTCCCCGAAACGTTTGGTCAATCCCTCGGTTTCGAGGACTGTCTCAGTCATCCGCGTTCACCTCGGCTTCGTCGACGCCGAGCGGCGGGTCGCCCTCCTCGGACTCACGGCGCTCGGCCAGGAGCGACGGGACCGACACCAGTCCCCGGGGGACGAACAGGACAAACAGCACGAAGACGGCACCGATGAGCGTCCGCCACTGCTCGGTGTACGACGAGAGGGCGTCCTCGGCGCCGATGAAGACGCCGGCGCCGATCATCGGTCCGAAGAGCGTCCCCATCCCGCCGAGCAGGGTCATCACGATGACCTCCCCGGAGTTGATCCAGTGGAGCGTCTGGTCGGGAGAGATGACGAACGTGTCGGGGTTGACAGCCAGCAGGCCGCCGGCCAGGCCCGCGAGGCCGCCGCTGATGACGAACGCGCGGCGCTTGTACCTGGTGACGTCGTACCCGACGAACTCCGCGCGCTCGTCGCTCTCGCCGATCGACTGGAGAACGCTCCCGAAGGGGGCGTTCATGAACCGCCGCGCCAGCAACAGTGCCCCGACCGCCAGCGCCAGCGCGACGTAGTAGAAGACCATCGAGGACCCGACCGTCAGGCCGGCGAGGGACAGTTCGATTTCGGAGAGGGGAGCGCCCACACCCGCGAGACCCAGAAGAGCGTCGAACCCGAGCAGCCCGTCGCTGCCGCCGGTGAACTCGAACTTGAAGGCCGCGCTGTAGAACAGTTCGGCGAAGGCGAGCGTGATCATCGCGAAGTAGACACCGGAGACACGGATCGAGAGACTCCCCACGACCCACGCCAGCGCGGCGGGAACGAGAACGGCAGCGAGCAGCGCGATCAGAAACGAAGGCGAGAGGTGCAGGAGGACGAGCGCGCCGGTGTAGGCGCCGACGCCGAAGAACATCGCGTGGCCCAGCGAGACCAGCCCCGCAGAACCCATCACGAAATCCAGCGAGAGCGCGAAGATTGCCCACACGAGCACCGTGTTCGCCAGCGTGACGTAGAAGCCGTTGTCTGTCACTGCCGCGACGACGGGGAAGACGCCGAGTCCGGCGACTGCGAGGACACCGAGCCGCCACCGGGTGGAGGCGGTGAACACCCCGCCGTAGGCGCCAACCAGGAGTTCGCCCTCCTCGCTGCCGCCGGTCTGCCACTCGGGATTCCCGAACAGTCCCTGGGGTCTGACCAGCAACACGCCGATCATCAGAAGGAAGATCGTCAACCCCTCGAAGACGGGGAGGTAGGTCCTGATCAGTGTCTGGACGATCCCCACGAGAAGTCCCCCGAAGACCGCGCCACGGAAACTGCCCAGACCGCCGAGGACGACGATGATGAACGCGGGGATGATGACAGCGTTGCCCATGTTGGGGTTGACGTTCTGGTACCCACCGAGAACGATCCCGCCGACCGCGGCGAGGGCGGCCCCGAACCCGAACACGAGCGTGTAGTAGCGGTCGATGTCGATCCCGACGTTGCGGACCATCTCGCGGTCCTGGGAACCCGCGCGGACGATCATGCCGTACCTCGTCCGGTCGAGAACGAGCCAGGTTCCCGCCGCCAGCAACGCCGCAAAGCCGATCATGAAGAGGTTGTACAGCGCGATCCGGACGCCGAAGGCGCCGACGGGCTGGGAGAGGACGCCGGGGACGGCCAGTTGCTGTTGTTGCTGGCCCCAGCCAAAGCGGATGACGTCGTTGATGACGAGCACGAGCCCGAAGGTCAGCAGGATGTGATAGAGGGGATTGCGCCCGTAGAGGGGACGGACGGTGAGCCGTTCGATTGCCGCCCCGACGACGCCGACGATCAGCGGCGCGACGACGAGCGCGACCGGGAACCCGAGGTTCGCACCCAGGGGGTCGACGATACTCAGCGCGAAATAGGCGCCCAGTGCGAACAGCTCGCCGTGCGAGAAATTGATGACGTCCATCACCCCGAAGATGATCGACAGCCCCGCCGCCAGCAGGACGTAGACCATCCCCAGGGTGACGCCGTTGAGCAACTGTTCGACGACGTTGGCGACGGACATACCAGGAGGTCAGCCCATCTGACAGCCGAGTTCGCTCGCCGGCGGGAGGGCCGCCTCGCCGTCGGTCCTGTCGAGCAACTCGACCGCCGCGAGGTCGCCCTCGCCCCCGACCAGCTCGCTCATCCACGTGGGATTGGTGGCCTGGTGGTCGCCCGCCCGGAGTGTGACGTCGCCCAGCACGGTGGTGAAGGTGCCCCCCTCGAGGGCGTCCCGGGCGTCCGCGGGGTCGGTACTGCCGGCCTCCTGTATTCCCTTTGCGACGAGCCGCATCGAGTCGTAGCCGACCCGCTCGAAGTTGTCCGGCGTGCCGTCGTACTCGCTCTCGAAGGCGTCGACGAACTGCTGGTTGTCGCCCGTCTCGAGCGTGGCGTTGTACCGGACGCCGCCGAAGGTCCCGACGGCGTTTTGCTGGGTCGCTCCGCGAACGACCAGGAACGACATCGTCGGCCCCACGAGGGCCACGTCGTCTTTCAGCCCCTGTTCGGCGGCCTGGTTGACGAAGTTGATGAGGTCCCCGCCCGTCATCCCGAGGACGACCGCGTCGGCCCCGGAGTTGCCGATCTGGGTGATAAAGGAGCCGTAGTTCGACGACCCCAGTTCCGACCGCGTGACGTCGACCTCGGTGAACCCCTCGTTGGCGTCCTGCATCCGCGAGCGCGTGCGGTTGTACACCGACTCCCCGTAGGCGTAGTCGGCGATGTGGAACCAGACGTTCGTCCCGAGGTTGTTGACCGTGTATGCGGAGATTGCCTCGGCGATCTGTGCGGTGTTGGTCTCGGCGCGGAACACCCACTCGTTGCACGCCTCGCCGGTGATCGGGACTGCCGCACCGCCGGGGAAGTAAACGAACTCCTCCTGGGCAGCGAACTCGTTGAGCGACAGCGCCACCGAACTGGAGATGGCCCCGAACAGGTACTGTGCGCCGTCCTGCTGGACGACCTTCTGTGCGCTCTGCTGGGCCGTTCCGGTCTCGGTCCCGGTGTCCTCGAGGACGGCGTCGAGTTCGAGGTCGAACTCGTCGCTGGCGTTGATCTGCTGGACTGCCAGCTCCGCGCCGCTGCGCTGGCCCGGGCCGAGCGAACTGTAGGCACCAGTCATCGGGTTCAGGACGCCGACTGTCGCCGTCCCCAGGTCCGATGGACTGCCGTCTGTCGACCCACCGTCACCGTCGTCGCCACCGTCACCGTCTCCGCCGTCGCCACCGTCACCGTCTCCGCCTCCGCCGTCGCCACCGTCTCCGCCGCCACACCCTGCGAGTCCCACGGCGCCCGCCACCCCGGCGAGGGCGAGAAATCGTCTGCGTGCGCACCTGTGCGTTCCGGACAGTCTCCCCTCCGAGTCGGGCATCGTACGCCAGTCATCGTTTCGCATACCTAATAAAGTCTTCTGTGCCCCCGGCCGCACGACCCGGTGACAGCAAAGCTTTTTGTCGTCCTGGGTGCGCCCTACAGACGATGACAGCGCGCGTACTCGTCACGGGCGGCACCGGCTTTCTCGGATCGTACGTCGCCGCCGACCTCCTCGAACAGGGACACGACGTCGTCGCCTACGACCTCTCGACGGACGACCGGATCCTCTCGAAACTCGGGGTCGCGGAGGACGTCGAGATACGCCGTGGTGACGTCTCGGAGTCGACTGACGTGATCCGGGCGGTCCGCGAGACCGGCGCCACGCGCGTCGTCCACCTCGCTGCACTGTTGACCACCACCGCCCGCGAGAATCCCCGGAGTGCTCTGACTGTCAACACCCTCGGAACGAACAACGTCCTCGAGGCCGCGCGGGTCCTCGACGACCAGGTCGAACGCGTCGCGTGGGCCTCCTCGGCGGCCGTGTACGCACCACCGGACAACTACGACGCCGAGTTCGTCGACGAGGACGCCCTCGTCTACCCCGACACGCTGTACGGCGCGACCAAGACCTACAACGAACACCAGGCCCGCGTCTATCACGAGGACTACGGCGTCTCCCACGTCGGCCTGCGCCCGACGGTCGCGTACGGTCCCTACCGGGAGACGGGCGGGTCGGCGTTCCTGGCGAACATCGTCGAGAAGCCCGCACTCGGGGACTCGTTTTCCGTGGCGTACGGCGACCAGGTCATCGACTGGCAACACGCCCGCGACATCGCACAGGCGTTTCGCCGGGCGGCGTTCGTCTCCGAGGCGGACCTCGGCCAGCGGATCTACAACGTCCGGGGCGAACTGGCGACCGTCCGCGAGGCCGTCGAGACTGTCCGGGAAATCCTGCCTGACGCCGACCTGAGTGTCTCCAACGAGGGCGAACTCCCCTGGACACAGAACCTCGATATGACCGCCGCCCAGCGTGACCTGGGCTACGAGGTGGAGTACGACCTCGAGACGGGCTTCCGGTCGTACATCGACACGCTCCGGGCGGAGCACGGGCTGGAGTCGGTCTGACCCTCCGGCGTCGTCCCTACTCGGATCCTGCGGAGAGAGCCTCGCCGGTCCCTACCCGGACCCGGCGGTCAGGCGCTCGCCGTCGACGAACAACTTCTCTGCAGGCGGGCGACCCTCTGCGTAGCCGTCGTGGTACTCGAACAGCTGGAAGAGCGTTCCGGTGGGGTTGACCGGCGAGACGAACGCCTCGGTCCAGTCGCCCACGTCCCGGTAGTCGACCACCTCCAGGTCGGCCGTCTCCAGTGTGTCGACGACCGCGTCGATGTCGGCGACTTCCAGGGTGACGTGGTGGAGTCCAGGGCCGTGCTCGGCGAGAAAGTCGGTGAGGAAGGTATTCTCGGCCTCGGGTGCGATGAGTTCCAGCCGGGACGCGTCCCGGCCGAAGTCGTACTGTGCCCACCGGAACCCCGCGACGGTCTCGTCGACGAGTTTCCGGCAGCCAAGCGCGAACAGGACTGGTTCGGCCGTCTCGATGGCTTCGACGGCGATCCCGACGTGGTCGACACGGATGGGCGTGTCGTGGGTCATGTGATGGTGTGATCGCGGGAGGTAATTATACCTCTCGGCGGCCCGGTTTCTCCGGGCACGTGTGATAGGGACGGTTGTAGTTCTTTACCGGATCACCCGCCCGACGACGGGCGGTTGTCCTGGAAAACGGCTACAACCG
The DNA here is from genome assembly GCA_964471665.1 of uncultured Halobacteriales archaeon. GTDB lineage: Archaea > Halobacteriota > Halobacteria > Halobacteriales > Haloarculaceae > SW-9-67-25. The sequence goes on from CAYYHG010000002.1 coordinate 25,686, forward strand.
TCCCTGTGACTGGAGGCTGTGATCCGCGAACCCCACACGTCCCTCCACAGTCACCCAAACACCGAGAACAGTTCCTAGTGAGAGATCCGCGTAATCTCGTCGACGGGCCACTGACTCAGGATCTCGACACCGTTCTCGCGGACGACGACCATCTCCTCGACGCGCACGCCCTGCCGGTCGGCGGGTTGCATCGTCTCGACAGCCATCGTCATGCCCTCCTCGATTTCGATGGGGTGGTCGGGCGAGAGCCCCCGCCAGATCAGCGGCACCTCGTAGAGTTGCAGACCCAGCCCGTGGGCCCAGTGGTTCGTGGTCATCTCCCAGAACTCCTCTGTGCCGTACCAGTCCATGTGCTCGCCCGTCTCGTCGGGAAACCCCTCGCAGATGTCGTCGGTCGTCGCGCCGGGTTCGATCCGTCCGAGCACGTCGTAGAGGTCGTCGCGCGCTTTCTCGTAGGCGTCTTCCTGCGCCCGGGTGGGCTGGCCCACGCTGAAGGTGCGGTAGTAACAGGAGCGATAGCCCATGAAGCCGACGTTGTAGAAGTCCGCGTACACCAGGTCGCCGGGCCGGATGATCCGGTCGGTGGTGTTGGCCTGGTGTTTGGGCCAGGTGTTCGGTCCCGACGTGAGATAGCCGCCCTGGACCATCGCGCCCAGCCGCCAGAGTTCCCGGACGGCGTCGCCCCACACCTCCGATTCGCGTTTTCCGGGCGCAACGCTCTCGGTGATCGCCTGGAAGCCCCCCTCGCAGATGGCTGCCACCTGGCGGAGACACTCGATCTCGTCGCGGGTTTTCGTCTTGCGCGCGTCGAGCATGAGTTCCGACGCGGTGGCGGTGTCGACGTCCACGCCGCGGTCCTCGAACTTCCCGGCCAGCGACGCGTTGGCGACGTCGATGCCCATGGGTTCGCCGGCGACGCCGTACTCCTCCATTGCGGTGTAGACAGTCCCGGCCATTTTCTCTGTGAGCCAGTCCCGTGCCGAGTCGCGTCCGGACGCCCGCGGGACGTTGCCGAGACCAGGACAGGCGTACCGAATATCGTCGAGCCAGGGGCAGTTGAACCGCTGGTTGGAGGCGTGGTCGGCCGTGTCCCAGTGGACGACGTCGCCATCTTCGGTGAGCAGCGTGTAGTGGTCGGCGCCGCTGCCGCCCGTCATCGCCAGCCCCGTGACGTAACGGACGTTCGGGTCGTCGATGAGCAGCATCGATCCGAGGGCCGAGTCCTCCAGTCGCTCCAGGGCGCGGTCCTTGCGGTCGCGGCGGAGGCGTTGCGTGTCGACGCGTTCCTCCCAGTCGACGGCCATCGTGCCGCGGGTCCCCTCCATGAAACTGCGTTCGTACATGCTGGTTCGACGTTGCGTGAGTGGTGTAATCAAACTCCGGATTCCGGATCGGAGTTTGTGGTGAAATCGTCGCGACTCGATCACCGATGGTCGTACACGCGCTGGACCTTCCCGACCTCGGTGCGCGCGACCGAGCCGGGCGGGACGATGTCGAGACCGTCGGGAGTGAACGCCAGCACCGCGTCGAGTTCCTCCAGCACCGCCTCCCGGAGTGTCTCGTCGCTCCTGGTCGCGTCCTCGGCCTTCTCGACGGTGAGTTCCATCACGTCCAGGTTGTCCTCCTCGTAGAGGTCGACGCGGTAGTGTGGCGCGATCCCGTCGATGTCGAGAACCGTGTCCTCGATCTGGCTGGGATAGAGGTTGATCCCGCGGACGATCAGCAGGTCGTCGGTGCGGCCGGTGACGTTGTCCATCCGGACCATCGTCCGGCCACACTCGCACTGTTCGTAGGTCAGCGAGGTCAGGTCGCCGGTGCGGTACCGGAGGACGGGCAGGGCCTCCTTGCTCAGCGTCGTGAGGACGAGTTCGCCTTCCTCGCCCTCGTCGAGGGGTTCGCCGGTGTTCGGATCGACGACCTCCGGGAAGAACCGATCCTCCCAGACGTGCAGGCCGTCCTGGGCCTCGTGACACTCGATGGAGACGCCGGGGCCGACAATCTCCGAGAGGCCATAGAGGTCGATGCCGGTCACGCCCAGACGCTGTTCGATCTCCTCGCGCATCGGGTCCGTGCAGGGTTCGGCACCGAAGACGATGGTCTCGACGGGCAACTCGCGGGGGTCGTGGCCCAGGTCCGCCGCCGTCTCGGCGAGGTACAGCGAGTAGGAGGGCGTACACGCCAGCACGTCACTCCCGAGGTCGACCATCATCTCGACCTGTTTTTTGGTGTCCCCGCTCCCCATCGGGATGACCGACGCGCCGAGTTCCTCGGCGCCGTGTTCGAGGCCGTGACCACCGGTGAAGAGACCGTACCCGTACGCGTTCTGGACGGTCGCGCCCGGTTCGACGCCAGCGGCAGCCAGCGAGCGGGCCATCACCTCCCGCCACACGCCCAGATCCGACTCCGTGTAGGCGACGACCTTCGGTTTGCCCGTCGTCCCGGAGGAGGCGTGGATCCGGCGGACCTCGTCGCGGTCGACGGCCAACAGGCCGTCGGGATACTCCTCGCGGAAGTTCTCCTTGGTGGTCATCGGCAACTGCGTGACGTCCTCGGGGCTCCGGACGTCGTCGGGTTCGACGCCAGCCTCGTCCAGTTTCGACCGGTAGAAGGGAACGTTCTCGTAGGCGGCCGCGACCGTCTCCCGTAATCGCTGGGCCTGAAGCTCCCGTATCTCCGCGCGTTCGCTGGTCTCGACGGGTTTGTGTGCCATGGTTCGTCCGGGACGTTCGGCAACGATCACAAAAAAGGGTGGGGAAAACTACTTTTCCGCAACCGGGCAAGCCGGAGGCATGCGAGACGCGTACATCATCGGTGCGGGGCAGACGTCGTTCGGCGCGACACCGGAGGAGAGTTACCGCTCGCTGTTCGGGACCGCCTTCGACCGGGCAGTCGGGAGCGTCCCCGGTGGCCTCGACGCCGACGACATCGACGAGGCGGTCGTCGGCACGCTGGGCGTCGGCGGCCGTCAACTCGGCCTTCCGGGGCCGGCGGTGACCGAACACGTCGGCCTGCACGGAATTCCGTGTTCGCGGATCGAGAACGCCTGTGCGGCCTCGGGCTACGCGGTCCGGCAGGCCGTCCAGGCGGTCCGCAGCGGGATGGCGGACGTCGTCCTCGCAGGCGGCGTCGAGGTGATGTCCGACACGAGCAGCGACGTCACGAAGTACTGGCTGGGCGTCTCCGGGGAGACAGAGTGGGAACGCCTGACCGGCACGACGTTCGCCGGGGTCTACGCACAGATGGCCAGCGCCTACCTCGAGGCGTACGGGGCCACGCCGGAGCACCTGTCGATGGCGGCGGTCAAGAACCACAGAAACGGCGCACGGAACCCCAAGGCACACCTCTCTTTCGAGTGTTCGCTCTCCGAGGCCACCGACGCGCCGGTCGTCGCGGACCCGCTCAACCTCTACCACTGCTGTCCGACCTCCGACGGCGCGGCGGCGGTCCTCGTCGCGAGCGAGGACGCCGTCGACGCCTACACGGACGACCCTGTCCGCGTCGCGGGTGTCGGTGCGGCAAGCGAACGCGTCGGCCTGTTCCAGCGGGACAGCTACACGAGGATTGCCGCGTCCGAGCGGGCCGCCGAGCGTGCCTACGGGCGTGCCGGTGTCGAGCCCGGCGAACTGGATTTCGCGGAGGTTCACGACTGCTTTACCATCGCAGAACTGCTGGCCTACGAGGACCTCGGGTTCTGTGAGCGCGGGGACGCGTCCCGGTTGCTCGAAGAGGGCGTCACGGACCTGGACGGTTCGCTGCCGGTCAACCCCTCCGGCGGGCTGAAATCGAAGGGCCACCCGATCGGCGCGACCGGCGCCGGCCAGATCACGGAGGCCTTCGAACAGCTGACCGGACGGGCCGGCGACCGGCAGATCTCCGGGGCGGCCCGCGGACTGACCCACAACGTCGGGGGCAGCGGCGGCGCCGCAGTCGTGCACATCCTCGAACGCGAAGCGGAGGTGGCCCGATGAGCGACGGTGACGAGCATGGTCGGACCGAAGACGCCGCTGGACGGCCAGCGCTCGCTGGCGTCGGCGCGTACGCCCCCCGCCTCCGGATCGACGCCGCGGCCTTCGAGGACGCGTGGGGACGGTTCGAGGCCAGCGGAATCGAGGAGAAAGCGGTCCCCGAGGCCGACGAGGACGCGCTGACGATGGCTGTCGCGGCGACCCGGCGGGCGCTTGCTGTGGCCGGGTACGGGGGCAGCGACGTCGCTCATCTGGCGCTGGCGACGACCACGCCGCCCATGGAAGAGGAGGACCTGGCAGCGCGGCTGGCGAGCGTGGTCGGCGCGACGGAGGGAGTCTCTACCCACACCGCTACCGGCAGCACGCGCGCCGGCGGACAGGCCCTCGACGCGGCCCTCGACGCCGGGCCGTGGGGCGAGCGCGTCGGCGTCGTGGTCGCCAGCGACTGTCCGCGGGGCACGCCCGACAGCGCGGTCGAACACGCCGCAGGTGCCGGTGCGGGGGCGGTCGTCCTGGTCAGCGACGGCCGGGGACCCATCCTGGACCGGGCCAGCCACGTCGAGCCCTATCCGGGAACGCGGTTCCGCCCGGCCGGTGACGGCGAGACCGCGAGTCTGGGCGTCACCCAGTACGACCGCGATTCGTTCACGTCGGCGCTGGGCGGGGCCGTGGAGGAGCTCCGGGCCGATCCCGACGCCGACGCGGCGGCCGTCCAATCGCCAGACGGGAAGCTCCCCTACCGGGCGGCGAGCGCGCTGGGCGTCGACAGCGAGACCATCGCGGCCGCCGAGACTGTCAGCGACCTGGGCGACACCGGCACAGCGAGTGTCTTCCTCGGGCTGGCGCGGGCGCTGGCGGACGGTGCCGACCGCGTGCTGGTGGCGGCCTACGGGAGCGGTGCCGGTGCGAACGTGTTCCTGGTCGAGGCCGGCGGCGTGCCCGTCGACGCCGCGCTGACCGGCGGAGAGGAACTGACCTACCCCGAGTACCTCCGCCGGCGCGGCGAGATAACGAGCGGCGAGCCGGAGGGCGGGGGTGCCTACGTCAGCGTGCCGTCCTGGCAGCGGACCATCCCACAGCGTCACCGCCTCGTCGCGGGCCGATGTCAGTCGTGTCGCGCGCTGAACTTCCCACCCAGCGGGGCGTGTCTCGACTGTGGCGACCGCGTCGCGTACGACCGCGTCGAACTCCCCGGCACCGGACGTGTCGAGGCGACCACGACCATCGCCCAGGGCGGCGCGCCCCCGGAGTTCGTCGAGCAGCAATCGCGGAGTGGCACCTTCGTCAGCGCGGTGATCGGGTTCGGCGGCCCCGAGGGTGGATCGGTGAGCGTCCCGGCACAGGTGCTCGCCGGCGGCCGCGAGGTGGCTGTGGGTGACGAGGTGGTGACGACGATTCGCCGCGTCTACGAGCAGGAGGGTGTGATCCGGTACGGATTCAAGGCGCAGTTGCTGGAACTGCAGCGATAGTGGGTGGCGGCCGTTCGCTCGGCGTCCCGGTACGGAGATCTGTGACGTCAGCAACTGGCAGGGAAGTTCCCGACCGCTGTCTGGGAATTGCCACCTGTTCTTCTACCGAGACTGCCGAGACCAGTCAGAGAGCCCCCGGCCGCTTTCAGTCCCACCACATCCGACGGTAGGTCTGTCCGCCCCGGGTTGTGCGGCCTCGGCGGTGTCCGCCTGGCACGCGTTCCCGGCCCCGCGGCGGCGCGCGCTGTCGGGAGTCTCGTACGAACGACCCAGCGCGCGAGGGACGAGGAGCGCAGCGTAGCGAGCAAGCCTTTTGCCGCCAGGCACACTCCCCGTCAACCATGCACGTAGCCGTACTCGGAGCCGGAACCATGGGCCACGGGATCGCCCAGGTGGCGGCGATGGCCGGCCACGAGGTGTGGATCCGCGATATCGAAGCGGACATCGTCGAGGACGGTCTGTCAGCGATCGAGTCCAACCTCGAAGGCGGCGTCGAACGCGACTTGGTCACCGACGCGGAGATGACCGCCACCCTCGAACGCCTCTCGGGCACCACGTCCCTGGCCGAGGCCGTCGAGGACGCGGATCTCGTCGTCGAGGCGGTCCCCGAGGAGATGGACCTGAAACGGGAGACGTGGACAGCAGTGGAGTCACACGTCGACAGCGACGCAGTCGTCGCGACCAACACGTCGTCGCTGTCGGTCACCGGGATCGCGAGCGCCCTCGAAGACCCGGAGCGGGCCGTCGGACTCCACTTTTTCAACCCTGTCCACATCATGGAGCTCGTCGAGGTGGTCGTCGCCGAACAGACCAGCCAGGAGACACTCGCCGCCGCCCGCGAGTTCGTCGCAGACATCGACAGGACCCCGGTCGAGGTGACCGACTCCCCGGGCTTTGCGTCCTCACGGCTGGGCGTCGCACTGGGTGTCGAGGCGATGCGGATGGTCCAGGAGGGTGTTGCAAGCCCCCGGGACGTCGACACCGCGATGGAACTGGGGTACAACCACCCGATGGGGCCGATCGAACTCGGCGACCTGGTCGGACTCGACGTCCGGCTCGACATCCTCGAGCACCTGCGCGAGGAACTCGGCGAGCGGTTCCGGCCACCGCAGATACTGAAACGGAAGGTCCGGGCGGGGAAACTCGGCAAGAAGAGTGGCGAGGGATTCTACGTCTGGAAAGACGGTGCGGTCGTCGGCACGAGCGGCGATACCGGAACGAACGAAGACGTCGAAGCGAGCGGCGACCGGGGAGACCAGCGATGAGCCTCGCAGACGTCGCCGCGGACTGCGAGACAGTCGAGGTCACCGTCGGCGAACGAGCCGAGTACGTCGCGACGGTGGCGATAAACCGTCCGGACGCGCGCAACGCCCTGAACGGACAGGTACGGACCGAACTGGCGTCGGTCTTCGACGCAATCGGGGACAGCGACGTCCGGGTGGTCGTCCTGACGGGTGCCGAGGGGACGGGTGCGTTCGTGGCGGGGGCGGACGTGACCGAACTCCGCGAGCGGGACGCGCTCGAACAGCGCGAGGCCAGCAAGCGACCGCGTGTCTACGAGGTCGTCGACGACTGCCCGATCCCCGTGATCGCGCGGGTCAACGGCCACGCCCTGGGCGGGGGGTGTGAACTGACGCAGGCCTGTGACCTCCGCGTCGCCCACGAGGCCGCGAAACTCGGCCAACCGGAGATCGGTCTCGGCCTCATGCCCGGCGGCGGCGCCACGCAGCGACTCCCACGACTCGTCGGCGAAGGCCACGCCATGCGGCTCGTCCTCACGGGAGAGCTCGTCGACGCCCAGGAGGCCGCGGAGATCGGCCTCGTCGAGGAGGTCCACGGCGACGACTCGTTCGACGACCGCGTCGACGAACTGGCGGCGTCGATGGCCGAGAAGAGCCCCGTCGCGCTGGAGTTCGCGAAAAAATCCATCGAGGCAGCCTCGCGGATGGACCTCGAGGCGGGCGTCGAGTACGAGGCCGAACTGTTCGCGCAACTGTTCGCCACCGAGGACAAAGACGAGGGCATCGACGCGTTCCTCGAAAACCGCGATCCGGAGTGGCACGGACGGTAATTAGCGCGTCCGCACCCGGGCGTCGCGGTCGATGGTCCGGGAGCCGTCGCCGACAGGGCTGGACGCGTCTCCGACAGAGATTCGACCGAAGCTATTAGACGTGTGCGAGGTTGATGGTGATCTCGTTGACCGTTCCGAGCAACAGGCTGGGGAGTTCCTCGCGCAGCAGCGAGCCCTCGAGGCGGTTCGCCGGCCCGGAGATACTGATCGCGCCGATGGCGACGTCGTCCTCGTCGGTGATCGGGGTACCGACCGCGTGCAGGGCCTCGACGGACTCCTCGAAGTTGAACGCGTACCCGCGCTCGCGTATCTCCGCGAGGTCGGCCCTTAGTTCGTCTGGGTCGGTGATCGTGTGTGGCGTCCGTGCGGGGAGGCCGTGTGTCTCGATTATCTCGTCGACGCGGCCGTCGGGGAGGTTCGCCAGGATGGCCTTCCCGGCGGCGTGCTGGTGGAGGTAGTTGCGGTGGCCGACGCGGGCGTGGGTACGGACCGAGTGTTTCCCGCGGGCACCGTAGATGTGGACGCTCCGGCCGTGTTCCTCGACGGTACACCAGATCTTCTCCTCGGTCTCGGCGGCCAGTTCGTCCACTTTCGGTTTCGCCTCCTCGAAGAGGGTGTACTTCTCGCGGGCGACGACGCCGTAGTCCAGAAACCGCACGCCCAGGCGGTACCCCTCTTCGTCCCGGACGACGAGACTGTTCGCCTCCAGCGTCCTGACGTGTCTGTGGACGGTGCTCTTGGCACAGTCGAACTCCTCGGCGAGGTCTGCCATCGTCGCCGGCCCCTGACGCTTGAGGTAGTCGACAACGTCGACCGCGCGTTCGACTGTTTCGACCGGCCGATCCACGTCGGTCGGGATGGACATACGCCTCTCTGATGGGAGCCACTGTCAAAAACGTTGTTCCAGTCATTCGAACGCAGAGCAAAACAGACACCGGAGCAGGCCGACCGACAAAGCAAAGAGACGGGCACGCGACAGGGCGGGTGATGAGAGAAGCGAGCGGTCACACCAGCGACGCGACCCGTGCGGGGAGCCGACCGTCATGACCGGGACCGCCGAGCGACTCGTCGCGGAACTCGAGGCGCTGGGTGTCGAGTACGTCTTCGGCTATCCCGGGGGCCGGGTCATCGAACTGTTCGACCACCTGCCGAACTCGGATGTGGACCTCGTCCGGCCCCGCGACGAGCGCGAGGCCAGCGTCATGGCCGAGATGTACGGCCGTCTGCACGGCGAACCCGGAGTGCTGGCCGGGCAGGGACCCTGGATCGGCAGCCTCGGTGCCATCGGTCAGATGGAGGGGTTCCTGGGGTCCTCGCCGATGGTCGTGCTCACGGAGGCCAGCGAGCGCGGCGAGTACTCCACGCTGGCTCCCTACCAGCAGGCGCGGGGCGACTACGGCGGGATCGACCTGCCCGACGCGCTCTCGGCCTACACCAAAGAACACTGGGTGCCCCGCACGCCGACCGAGACCGTCCGGAGCCTCCAGTTGGCGTTCAAGCACGCGACCGCAGGCCGGCCAGGTCCGACGGCGGTCGTTCTCGACGGCGACGCAGTCACCGAGCGGGTGCCCGACGATCCCGTCCCGCCGGTCTGGGACAGCAACCGGCAGGTGCGAAACTGGGAGTCACGGCCCGCCGCTGCCGACGTGGAGGCGGCCGCCGACGCGCTCGGTGGTGCCAGCCGACCGGTGATCGTCGCCGGCAACGGCGTCCACGCCGCAGGCGCCTACGAGGAACTCCAGGCCGTCGCGGAGGCCGCGGAGGCGGCCGTGGTCACCTCGTATCTCGGGAAGTCGACGTTCCCCGAGACCCACGCTCTCGCGGGCGGTGTCATCGGATCCTTCGGTCACGAGGGAGCAAACCGGATCGTCAGCGAGGCCGACGTCCTGCTCGTCGTGGGATCGCGACTCAACCCGATGGACACGAACTGGCAGGCACCGGCGTTCGTCCGACCGGACGACCAGACCATCGTCCACGCCGACGTGGATTCGCGCAACGCCGGGTGGGTGTACCCGGCCGACGTCGGGTTGATCGGCGACGCCGCGCAGAGTCTCGCGGATCTGGCCGACGCCCTCCCGGCGGACGCCGGCACCGGCTGGGCGCGCGACCGGACCACAGAGGCGCGCGAGTCGTTTCACGCACCCGCCTGCGAATCCGACGCCTCGCCGATCAAACCCCAGCGTGCGGTCGGGGAGATCGAGGCAGTAATCGACGAGGAGACGGTCGTGACTGCGGATTCCGGGAACAACCGGTTCTGGCTGCTCAATTACCTGCAGACGCCCGCCGTCCGGACGTACTTCGGGAGCGGCGGCGTGGGGGCGATGGGCTGGGCCACGCCTGCCGCGGTATCGGCCGCGCTGACGACCGAGAAGCAGGTCGTGGGAGTCACGGGCGACGGCGGGTTCGCGATGACGATGACGAGCGTCGAGACGGCCGTCGAACACGGACTCGCGCCGACGGTCGTCGTCCTCAACGACACCAGCCTCGGGATGGTCCGACAGATGCAGGACGGCCCGGAGGACATCGCCGGCGTCGAGTTCCACGACACCGATTTCGTGACGGCTGCCGAGGCGTTCGGGGCCGTCGGGACCCGCGTCTCGACGCCCGCTGGCCTGGCCGGGGCACTCGAGACTGCGACCGGGGCCGAGGACGTGCCCCACGTGATCGACACCCGGATCGACCGGGACGAAGAGATGGCCGAGACCCTGCAGTCGTCGTTCTACGCCAACGTCGGCGGACTACACGAGTGAAGCCACACCGCGACTCCGACCAGCCAGAAATCCCCCCCGGGCTGGGCTCGGGGGACCGCACCTGCGCTCCTCGTTCGCAGTGCTCACTGCGGTGCTTGACGGGTCCGCCGTCGCCCAGCCCGCGGCCCATTTCAGTCCCGCCCGACCGCCGGCCTGCCCTTCCCCGGATCGCTCGATCCTCGCGGTACTCGGACACTCGCTCTCGGCGCGTCTCACAGAGCAGTCGGAGACTTTCTGGCCAGGTGCAGTCCTCGCGACACAGGACGACACTGCCGACAACCGTACCGCAGGCAGCACACGGGACCAGCAAGAGGATTTAACATCCGACGCTGGGAAGGGGTGAGTGATGTACAAGCACGTCGCCTTGCTCGTCCGCAAGGAGGGGCTGTCCCACGAGGACTTCGTCGACTACTGGCACTCTACCCACACACCCATCGCGAAGGACATCGAGGGGGTGGTCAGGTACCACCAGGTCCTGCCGACCGAGCCGGAACACGCGGAGTTCGACGGGATCGCCGAACTCTATTTCGAGGACCTCGACGACCTCCACGCAGCCCTGGGGAGCCCGGGATCCCGCGACTACGACCCCGCGCGGGAGGTCGCGGCGAAGGCCCGCGAGGACGTCGACAACTTCCTCGCCATCGACGAGCGCCCGCGGTTCATCGGCGAGGAGACCGTCCAGAAAGACGAGGTCGGCGGCGACACCGACGGCCTCTACAAACACTCCGCGTTCCTCGTGCGCCAGGAGGGGATGACCCACGAGGACTTCGTCGACTACTGGCAGACCAACCACACCCCCATCGCCCGCGGGATCGAAGGTGTCGTCAGGTACACCACCGTTCTCCCGGCAGATCCAAACAGCGCGGAGTTCGACGGAATCGCCGAACTGTACTTCGAGGACCTCGACAAACTGTACGACGCGCTGGGAGGCGAAGGAACACGGGATTACGACCCCGAGAAGGGCAAGGCGAGGGAGGCCCGCGAGGACGTGGACAACTTCCTCGCCATCGACCGGCGGCCCCGTCTGATCGGTCGCGAACGGCTCGTCACAGACAGGAGATAGTATGCCCGACTACGAGACGCAGGTCCGCGAGGCAGTCCCCGAACTGGAGGCGATCGGCACGGCGACGCTCCGCGACCAGGTCGTCGAGGCGTGGGTGCTCGCGCTCGACCGTGGCGGGTGGAGAGACGTCACAGACGTCCCCTACGCCTGGAACATCCACGAGGTCTCGAACGTCGAACACGTCCGCGGGGTCGCCCGGATCACCCGCGAGACTGCCCGCCAGCAACGGGAGTTCCACGACGCAGACCCCGACGTGGACGTGGCAATCGCGGCCAGCCTGCTCCACGACGTCGGGAAGTGCTACGAGTACGTCTCGTTCGTCGACGACGAGGTGGTGCTCGATCCCGACCCCGAGTACGCAAGCGAGGAGGTCCCCCACTCGCTGTCGGGGTACGCGCTGGCCCACGAGGTCGGCTGTCCGCTCGCAGTGCAGCGCGCCATTCCGCACTTTATCGGCGAGATTCCCTCGCGGACGCTGGAGGCCGAACTCGTCAAAAGCGCCAACTCGGCGTCCTCGAACGCCATCATCCAGTCGGCGATGGGGATGACCCTCCAGGAGTGGGTCGACGAGTACTCCCAGACCCAGGAGTGACACGCTGTGCCGTTGTGTGGGAGTCGCCACTGCCGGCGTCGCGGACAGGCCGTCTCACCCGGTCTTGTAGACGCCCCGTGCGTCGGCGACGTGCGCGTTCTCGCCCGCGTACACGTCCACGTCGACGACGCCGACGTCCCCGCCCAGGCGAACGACGTCGGCCACCGCAGTCAGGTCGCCGGTACCGGCCTCGAGGTAGTCGACGCGCATGTCGATGGTCGGAACGGGCTGATCGACCAGCGAGACGAGGGCGGCGCCCCCGACTGTGTCCGCGAGCGTGAACGTGACTCCGCCGTGGGCCATCACGCGGTCCTCGTTCCAGGACAGTTCCGGGCGCATCTCGACGTGTCCCTCGGCGTGGCCGTCCCCGACATCGGTCACCTCGACGCCGAGCAGGTCGGCGAAGGGCATGTTCTCGAAGAAGGACTCGGTGTCCATGCCCGGCGTTCCCCCGGCCGGGGAATAAAATCGACGGTGTCCCGATCGCCGACCGGACCGCAATCGTACGGACTGCTGGAGCCGTCTGCCGGATCGAGCACCTGCTGTCGGGGTTCAGCCCGGCGAACGGTCACGACCGTCAGTATCAGACCACCTGCGGCCGGACCTCGTCGCCGAGCCGGTGGATACACTCCCGCATGCGCTCGGTTCCGATCCCGGGGTGGTAGGTGCGAAAGATGACGTGGATGTCGTCACCGAGTGTGTCACGGTACGCGTCGAGTTGCTCGACGACCTGTTCGGGAGTGCCGAAGATGGCCTGGTCTTTCAGTTCCCGTCTGCGCTCGGCGGAGAGTTCGTCGACGGGTTCCCCGGAGAAAATTTCCTGGTAGCGACGCTGGATGTAGAGGTATCCCTCGCGCATTCGCTCCCAGGCGTCGTCGCGGGAGTCACCGACGAAACCGTGCTGGATGACGTACACCTGGAACTCGCCGTCGACGTCGTTTTTTTCGCGGACCCGTTCGATGTCGACGACGCGCTTGCGGACGCCCTCGACCGACAGCGCGGAGGGCGCACACCAGCCATCGCCGATCCGGGCGGCACGCCTGACGGCCGGTTTCGCACCCCCGCCGAGCATGATCGGTACCCGGCGTTCGGGTCCGGGAGTCACCGAGACGTCGGGCGGGATGTCGTGGAATTCGGGGTCGTACCCGAGTGGCCCCGGAGACCACGCGGCCCGGACCGTCCGGACGGTGTCGACGAGGCGGTCGACGCGCTCGTCGGTCGGGACGCCGAAGGCCTCGAACTCGCGGGGGTTCGAGCCGATAGCGAGGCCCAGGGTGGCGCGTCCGCCGGCAATCTGGTCGATGGTCGCGACGTCCTCGGCCAGCCGGACCGCGTCGTAGAGCGGTGCCAGCGCGATACAGGGGCCGAGTTCGACGTCGTCGGTGACCGCCGCGAGCGCCCCGAGCGCAGGCGTGATCCCCGAGAGATAGCCGTCCTCGAGGAAGTGGTGTTCGGAGACCCACGCGCTGTCGAGGCCGGCGTCGTCGATGGCCCGGCCGAGTTCGAGCATCTCGTCGTAGATGGCGCTCGTCGGGCGGTCGTCGTCCGGGCGCTGCTGGCAGGTGAACAGTCCCGTCCCGAGTTTCATACGCCCAGTTCGGGTGGTTTCGTGTTAACTGTGGCGGGCCGACCCGTCTCTCACTCACTCCGGTCGGTAGACCCGTCCGCGAAAGGTCGCGACGCGTTCGCCGTCGCCGTCGGTCACCACGACCTCGTACTCGGCGGTCCGGCCGGCGGCGTGTGTCTCTTCGGCCGTCGCGGTGAGTGTCTCGCCCGTCTCGACGGCCTCCAGATACGAGATGTTCGTCTCCAGAGCCACTGCAGTCTGCCCGTGGGAGTTCGACGCCGCGGCGAAGGCGGCGTCGGCCAGCGAGTAGATCGCTCCGCCGTGGGGCGTGCCGTGGAAGTTCACCAGCTCGTCGGTGACAGTCAACTCCGTGCGCGCGTGTCCTGGTTCGATGTCGACCACCTCGATCCCCAGTACGTCGCAGTAGGGATCCGCAGCCACGCGGTCCCGGACCTCCTCGGGTACCTCCGTCATACCATCCGCTTCCAGCACTGCCGGTAAAAAGCTATTTACCCGCGCTGGCGGATATCCCGCACGTGCCCTACAGCTACGAACCACACCACTTCGAGGACCTCGAGGTGGGACAGACCTTCCAGAGCGCCGGCCGGACGGTCACCGAGACCGAGTTCTCGCTGCACTCGATGCTCACCGGCGACTGGACGGAACTGCACACGAACCAGGAGTACTCCGAGGACGGCCCCTACGGCCAGCGCATCGCCCACGGCCCGATGACGTTCATTCTCGCGACCGGACTCCTCCAGCGGACCGGTATCGTCGAACGAACTGTTATTGCCTTCATGGGAATGAACTACATGGACATCCCGAACCCACTGTTCATCGGCGATACAATCTCGGCCGAGTACGAGATCGCCGAGAAGCGCGAACTCGACTCCCGGGACGACGCCGGCTTCGTCTGTGTCGACTCGACGGTCACCAAGCAGGACGGTACGTCCGTCTTCGAGGGCGACATGAAGTTCCTCTGGACGTTCGAATCCGCGACCACTGGCGAGTCGTGAAACATCGGGACTGTGTCCAAAACGACTCGATAAGTATAATTCTCTCGTAGGAAAAATCTGCGAACACGTGGATAGCGGGCCCTGACCGGGACCGGACCTGCCGGGGAACTGGTTGTGCAAGCCAGACAGGTATCAGGAACTGTCGATGTCCCGGACGATCAGCACCGGTCGCTCCGACCGCCTGACGACCTTCGTCGGCAGGTCGCCCAGGATGTGTTCGACCAGCGAGGGCTCACTCTCGCCGATGATGAGGACGTCGTGATTCTGTGCGGCGTCGACGATGTCGTCGATTGGCGACTCGCTCTCGACGGTGCTGGTGTCGATGCGGTCGGTATCGACCCCGGCGTCGGCCAGGCGGTCGGCAGCTCCCTGGAGCAACGTCTTCCCGACGCTCGGGTCTTCGTCGCCTTCCGGCACGGCGTGAAACAGTGTGACTGTCGCCTCACTCTCGTCCAGAAGGGCGGCGACCACCGAGAGGATACGGTCGAGGTTCACGTCGCCACGGATGGGCACGAGCACCCGCTCGACGACCCGGACCTCCCTGGGAACGACGACGACCGCCGCGTCGTAGTCCTCGGCGACACGGTCGATCGTCTCCGAGCGGTCGCGGGTGAACACCACCAGCGTCTCGATGTCGGTCCCCCCGGGAAAGTCCGCAGCGACCTCCTCGACGCGTGCGATGGCTTTCTCCTCGTGTTCGTCCTGCATCTGTTCGAGAGTAACCTGGTCGGGAACGGGATACCACCCGAGTAGCACGACTTTTGCCGGCCGCAGCAGGGCCAGCAGGTCGGGATCGGGACGCGCCTCTGTCGAGACGTCGACCGGGACCAGCACCGTCGGTTTCGGGTCGTTCATCGGTCTCGCTCCTTGCGGACGACCAGCACGTCCGTGTCGGTGCGGTCGGCGATGCGGTTTGGCATGTCGCCGACGACGCGCTCGCGCAGGCCGGGTTCGTACTCGCCGGTGATGACGAAGTCGTGGGAGTCGGCCAGCTCGAACAACTCGCTGTCCTGGGTTTCGGCGGTGGGCTCTTCCCAGGTGACGGCTTCCCGGTCGAGGCCGTGGTCCCGGAGCCAGTCGGTCGCACCCCGGAGGTACAGTTCCGACCTGGCGCTTCCTTCCTCGATGGACTCGGCGTGGAACAGCGTCACCTCGGGGTCGCCGTCCTCCAGCAGCAGGCCGACGACTTCGAGGACGCGGAACATGTTCGTCTCGTCTTTGAGCGAGACCAGCACCTTGTCGAGGCCGTGGATATCGCCGGGGACGAGGACGGCGTCACAGCCGAACTCGTTGGCGACGCGGTCGATAGACTGCGTGCGGTCGCGGGTGAACACGAGCACCGATTCGACCGCCGTGCCCTGCTGGGCGAACGACCGGACCGTCGGCTCCATCGCCGCTTTCGCCTCCGCCTCGTATTCGGCCTGGAGCTGGTCCGGTGCGGCCTGGTCCGGGACCGGATAGTAGCCGAGCACCACGACCGTGGCTGGCCCCAGCAGGTCGACGATGTCGGCCGGGTACTCATTCGGGTCCGATGCGTCGATGGGAACGAGGATCGTCGGATCGTCTATCATTGGTGATCACCAGTAGTTGCGAGCGGTTCGTGTGGCTGTGGGTCAGTCATCGACACCGGCCCCCTCGGTCGGTGTGGCCTCGATATCGCTGAGGTCGAACTCCACCTCGACCTCGGTCTCGACGGCCGGTGGCGAGCGGTACCGGGCGAGTGCGCTGGTATCCTCGACGCGCTTGCGCACGTAGACGAAATACCAGACGACGCCGGCGACGACCAGCGCGCCGGCCAGCAGTATCTGCTGGGTGTCCATGAACCCGATGAGTGCGAACGACAGGAGCGCCCCGAGTGCGGGGACGACCGGATAGCCGGGCACCTCGAAGCCGGGGTCGTAGCCCATCGCCTCGGTCTCGTGCATGACGATGAGCGAGACGTTCAACAGCCCGTACACGAGCAGGTGCAACACGCTGCCTGCCTTTGCCAGGGCGTTGACCTTGCCGGCGACGATGAACACCAGAATGAGCGCACCCGTCAGCGCGATCGACCGGTAGGGGGTGCTGAACTGCTCGTGGATCTTCGACAGTCGCTCGTCCATCAGGCCGTCACGGCCCATCGCGTAGTTGATCCGCGAGGCCGACAGGACCGACGCGTTGGCCGAGGACGCCGTCGCCAGGAGCCCCCCGAAGGTCAGCATGCCGACGCCGACGATACCGACGCCGAAGCCGCCGAAGATCGCCCGTGCGCCGATTGCGATGGCCGTTCCCTCGCCGGCGATCCGGGAAAGCGGGACGACGCCGAGCAGGATGAGCATCGACACCGCGTAGATGGTCGTCACGAGCAGGACTCCTCCGACCATCGCCCGCGGAAGGTTCTTGCCGGGATTTTTGATCTCGCCGGCGACCGTCGCCACCTGCGCGAATCCCAGGTACGACACGAACACCAAGGCGGTCGTGGGGAGAATCGCACCGGCGCCCGACCCCTGTGGGAAAAACGGCGTCAGTTCCGCGAGTCGGACCTGTGTCGCGCCAAGCGCCATGAAGACCCCGAGGATGGCGAGCAGGACAATGACGATGACGTTTTGCAGGTCACCCGTGCTGTCCGTGCTGAGGTAGTTGACCGCGATGAACGCGCTGGCAGCGACCAGCCCACCGATCTGTGGCCCGGACAGCGGGAGAGCGGCCACGACACCCAGGTTCAACTCCAGACTCGCCATCAGCGGTGCGACGTAGTTGCCAAAGCCGACTGCGTAGAACGCCGTCGCAAACGCCAGCCCCAGCCAGTTCCCGAGTCCCGCGATGGAGCCAAAGAGCGGTCCCAGACTGGTGTTGATGAAGTGGTAGGGGCCACCCGAGGCCGGCATCGCCGTCGCGAGTTCGCTGGCCGAGAGCGCGGTCAGCATGGCAATCGCGCCC
This sequence comes from uncultured Halobacteriales archaeon, assembly GCA_964471665.1. Lineage (GTDB taxonomy): Archaea > Halobacteriota > Halobacteria > Halobacteriales > Haloarculaceae > SW-9-67-25. The sequence continues at coordinate 43,098 of CAYYHG010000002.1, forward strand.
GCCACGACGAAGGCTACCGAGGAAGCCGGACCCGCCAGCGCGGCCGCCGCGCCCGGCAACACGAAGATGCCGGCCCCGACCATCGTCCCGACCCCGATCATCAGCGCCTCCTTCAGCCCGAGCGTTCGCTCGAGTTGTGTGCTCGTCTCCGTCTCCATTGCGTTGGGCCACGTCTGCCATCACCTAAATGTTTGTAAAATTGATTTGACTACTCGGTGTGATGTGGTTATCTCTGTCAGCACCGCGGAGCTGTCAGAAGTGACCGGTTCGGAGAAAATGCCTACGTGGAGCGGACTACGAGAACCGTTCGAAGGGTTGCTCGCACTCGTTACAGAAGTGCATCGACCGGCACAGCGAGGGCCCCTTGGGGTGTTCGCGCTCGGTGTCGGTCGAGCCACAGTAGGGACACTCGACGCGGTCGTGTTTGCCGGTCGTGTCGACGCTGGGGTCCAGGTCGCGCATGCTAGACACTCAGTCCGAACTCCCGCAAGGACTCTTTGCCCTGTTCTGTCACCATGTCGACCGTCCAGCCCGGCGACCAGACCAGCGTCACTCCCACGTCCTCGACGCCGTCGACGGCTGCGACCGTCTGGGTGACCTCGTTTATGAGCATGTCCCGTGCGGGACACCCCGTGTAGGTCAGCGTCATCTCCACGTCGACTGCCCCGTCGGGCTGGTCGGCGTCGACGCCGTAGATCAGTCCCAGGTCCACAATGGAGATGGGCATCTCGGGATCCTCGACGCCGTAGAGGGCTTCCCAGACGCGGCGCTCGAGACCCGCCGCACCCGCGCCGGTCTGTGGCACCTCCCCGTCGGCAGACTCCTTTTCGGCGTAGTCGGCGTCGGTGTCGTAATCGGTGTACGCACAGGGGTCGGCGTCGGATTCCCGTTCGGGGCGGTCGTACTCGCTGCTCATGGTTCTGGATCCATGATGAGCGTCGCCGAGTCGCGTTCGAGTTCCCGGTAGGTCTCGGTCATCTCCGCGTGTAACTCTGGCCAGTTGTCGGTGTGCTCGCCGTCCCGACCGACCGGCTCGGCGGGCTCGGTGTCCGGGACCTCGACGCCGATGCCTTCGAGGGTACCAGTGACGCGGGCCACCCACTCCTCGCGCATCCCGGCCAGGGTCCGGGAACGAACCCCGAGGTCGTCGACAACAGTCCCGGCGTCGCCAGCGGGTTCGAACAGCCCCAGAGCGTGGGGATAGAGCCGGTCGACCGCACTCTGGACGCGCTGGCGGCCGTCCTCGTCGGCGACGAGGCGTTCGAGCCAGTTGTGGGCGTGTTCGAGGTGGTACTCCTCCTCGTCGAGTATTTTCCCGACCCGGTCCCGTATCGGAACAATCGAAGAGTCCTCGATGGCGTGCAGGCGGATGTCCTCGGCGACGTCGTAGAGGTACGTCCGGACGATGGCGTCGGCCCAGTCGCCCGTCGCGAACGGGAGTTCGACCAGCGTGGCGTGCCGGAAGGTGTCGGGCTCGCGTTCCCAGATGAGGTCCGTCTCGTCGGCGCCAAACCGCTGGAGGAGGTCGTACCACAGCCGTGCGTGGCCGAGTTCGTCCTGGGCGATGTTCGACAGCGCGATGTCCGATTCCAGGGTCGGCGAGCGGACCTGCCACTCCGTGTAGCGCTCGGCGGCGACCAGTTCGTCGTCGGCCAGGCACAGCAGGAACGTCCGGACCGCCTCGCGCTCGTCACCTTCGAGAGCGTCGAGGTCCTCGATGTCCCTGTCGGGGTCGGCGTCTGTCTCTCCCGTCGATCCGTCGCTGTCGGCCTTCTCGGTCGGTCCGTCACCGGTGGCGGCCATCAGCTCTCACCCCGTCGTTTGCGCTCGGCCTCTGTCAGTTCCTCCTCGGAGGCGGCGACCTCCTCGGCGGCTGGTTCGACGTCGTAGGCCTGGGCGAACCGGTAGGACTTGTCGGTCGACCCGCCGAAGTGCGCTTCCTCGGCGTCGACCTCGCCGATCTCGTCTTTGGGGACCACCCAGAGGCTGTGTGTCGGCTTGCGCCGGCCGTGCTGGATCTCGGCGAACATCAGCGCCATCTCCCGGTCCGGCGCGTGGACGTTCCCGCAGTGGGTGTGGTAGTCGCCGCGGTCCGTCTGGCGGAACACTTCCCAGATCATGGTTCAGTCTGCCGCTGCCGGGGACTGGCCGGTCCCGGCTGCGGTCTCCTGGTCGTCCAAGACGTTCCGGACCCACTCGACGGCGTCGCGGGCGGCAGCACGCTCGTCGATCTGGCCGCGGCCGGGCCCGTACTCGTTTTTCGCGATCGCGAAGAACTCGTCCCAGTCCAGGTCGTCGTCGACGACCACGTACCGGCCGTCTTCCTCCCGGATGCGCGGCTCGTCGGGGATCTCCAGCCCGTACGTCTCGGCTTTTGGCATGTAGCTGTTGAGGAAGGCCTGCCGGAGTTCGTCGTTTGTCATCGTCTTCAGGCCGACGTCCGCCGCGAAGTCGTGGTGGGTCGAGTCGTCGTCGGTCGGGCCGAAAAACTGCAGGATGCGCGGCCACCACTCTTCGAAGGCTTCCTGTGTCATGCGCTGTTCCTTGCGCGATCCCGACATGAGTTCCGCGAGGATGCTCTCGCCGTGCTTGACGTGAAAGCCCTCCTCGAAGCAGATCTTGTCCATCGCGTGGGCGTAGGGTTCCCAGCTCGACCGCTTGAGCGTCGCCTGCCGGCGCATCGCCGCGCCGTCGACGAAGAAGGCGATCATCGGCGTCTCCACCCACGAGTCCATCGGGTAGTGGAAACAGTTGAGGAACTTCCCCTCGCCGTTGGCGAGTTCGTCCAGCATCTCCTCGCGCGTCTTGACACCCAGCGATTCGGCAGCCCGGTAGAGCATCTGCCCGTGGCCGATCTCGTCCTGTACCTTGGCGCTGAAGGCCATCTTTCGCTCCAGACTGGGTGCCTGCCGGATGAACGGCCGCTCCAGGTACGCGCCCATGATCTCGCTGTTGGCGTGGAACTGCAACATCCGCGTGGCCGCCTTCCGGTACTTCTCCGGCAGGTCGTCCTTCGGGCTGAACTCCCGCGGGCCTGCGCGCTGTTTGACTGCTTCGATGTCCATGTTCGTTTACTAGATTCACCTGGTCGAACTTACAGATTATGCCGTCTATAGACTGGGCTTAAACATCGATCGGGCGATTTTTAAGTAGATGGACCCGGAAATGCGGAGGTAATGATAGACGAGTGTCTGCTGGTGGAGTTTCGCATCGAGGGCGACGACTGCCCGCTGGCGGCGGCGAGTCGGGCGGCGGGCCTGGCCATCGACGCGGATCCGCCGCTGTTGCGGGCTGACGGGAACGCCCTGTTGCGTTTCAGCGGCCCGGCCGGGGGGAGTCTGGCGGGCACACTCGACGGGGACGACCGGCTGCGCTATCTGCACCGTTCGGTGACCGACGGCCGGGCGACCTACCGGTGTCTCTCTTTCGATCCGTGCGTCGTTCACGACCTGATCGACGCGGGGTTCATGGTCGAGTCACTGACCTACGAGGATGGAACCGCGGTGCTGACAGGGGCGGTCGTGGGCCACGAGGTCCTCCAGGGGGTGATGGAGACGGCTGGCGGGACCGTCGGGGTACAGTTGAAGCGGATCTACGCCTTGCGGGCCGAGGACGAAGACCCCGTTGCCACCCAGTGGGACCTGACGCCGGCACAGGAGGAAGCCCTCCGGCGGGCCCTGGAGATGGGCTATTTCACCGTGCCTCGCGGAGCGACCGCAAGCGAGGTTGCAGACGCCGTGGGAATCAGCAAGTCGGCGTTTATCGAACGCCTCCACCGGGCCCAGCACGCGCTGTTCTCGCAGGTCTTCGACGTCGCGCCGGGAGAGTAATCGGTCGTCCGCGCGGCCGGAAACCGGTCGGATGTACTGGTCCATCGGTGTATAAGTGGGACGCACCCCCAGACAGACGCATGCACGTCGAGGATGGGTCAGTTCGTCGGATCACGTTCGATCGTCCCGAGGTCGAGAACGCGATGACGGCCGCGGTCGCCCGCGACCTCGCGGACGCACTCGTCGATCTCGACCCGGGCGACCACGACGCCGTGGTCGTGACAGGCGAGGGCGGGGCGTTCAGCGCCGGCGGCGACATCGAGGCGATGGCCGACCGCGAGGAGACTGCCCGCGAGGCCCACGAGCGCGTGCGGACCACGCTCGGCCGGGTCGCCGAGACGGTTCTCACGGCGCCCGTGCCGGTGGTTGCGAAGGTCGGCGGCGACGCGGTGGGTGCGGGGCTGTCGCTGGTCGCGCTGGCCGATTTCGCCTACGCCGCCGAGTCGGCGCGCTTCGGGGCTACCTTCGTCAACGTCGGCCTGATTCCCGACGCGGGTGGGACCGCCATCCTGCCCCGTGTCGTGGGGCTGCGTGCGACCAAGGAGCTGGCGTTTACCGGTCGGTTGCTCCCGGCCGGGGAGGCCGCGGAGATGGACCTCGTCAACGAGGTGGTGTCCGGGGACGCACTCGACGGGCGCGTGGCGGACCTGCTGGAGACGCTCCGGAGGCAGCCGACAGAGTCGATCGCACTCGCCAAGCGAGCCATCCACGGCAATCTGGGTGAGTCCTGGCGGGCGGGACTCGAACGGGAGGCACACGTCCAGACGCTGGCCTACGACACCGACGCCCACGCCGAGGGGGTGGCGGCGTTTCTGGACGGGCGAGACCCCGAGTTCGAGTAGCTGTACTCGTTCTCGTAGTGATTGCTGTAACGATTTATACCGGTCGACCGCGCAGCGTCCTGCGGTCGATCCGGGAATGTCTTACAGCAATCACTACCAGTCCAGCCCGAAGAACTCCTCGGCGTTCTCGAAGAGGATCTTCCGCTGGACGTCCGCGTCGAAGTCGGTGTCCTCGGCGAACGATTCGAGCCACTCCTCGGGGCGGAGCATCGGGTAGTCGGTCCCGAACATCACCTTGTCCTGGAGCAGGGTCGCCGAGTACTGGAGGACCTGCTCGTCGATGTAGCGGGGCAACCACCCCGAGAGGTCCATGTAGACGTTGCCCTTCTGCTGGCAGACCGCCAGCTGCTCGCGCTCCCAGGGGAAGGCCGGATGGGCGATCAGTATCCGGAGGTCGGGGTAGCGGGCGGCCACGTCGTCGATCAACAGCGGGTCGCCGTACTCGACCTTGAGCCCACGACCGCCGGGCGCACAGGCCCCCAGCGTCGAGTTGCCGCCGTGGAAGACGACGGGCACGCCGAGGTCTTCGATGGTGCTCCAGAGGTGGTCGTGACGGGGCGCGGAGGGATCGAATCCCTGGGCGAGTTGCTGGAACTTGAACCCCGACAGGTCCAGGTCCTCGACACACCTGATCGCCTCCCGGACGCAGTCGTCCTTGTGTGGGTCGACGCTCCCGAATCCGACGAAGAAGTCGGCGTACTCGTCGCGGACTTCGGCGACGTAGTCGTTCGGAACGGGCGGGTTCCCCGTGTTGGTCTCGGCGTCCCAGCCCAGCAGGACAGCGCCGCCGATCCCCTGTTCGCGGTACTCGGCCAGCATCTCCTCGTATCCCCAGGTTTCGAGGTCGGTCCCGAAACGGTCGGCGGCGTCCTGCATCATCTGTCCACCGGCGTCGTGGAGAAACTCCGCGGTCGGCTGGTGGGCGTGGGTGTCGAAGACGCGTTGCTCCTCGACGCCGGGGAGGTCGATCATGTCAGGGCGCGCCGACGACGACGAACGTGCTCTCCGTGTCGCCGTTGTGGATCTGGCGCCGCGCCCCGGGAGCGACCCGCAACGCGTCTCCGGCAGCGAGCGACACGTCCTCGCCGTCGACGGTGATCGTCGCCTCTCCCTCCATCAGGAGGTACACCTCCTCCTCACCCTCGTCGGCGTGGTCGTGCGGTTTTCCCTCCCAGCCAGGGGGACAGTCCACGACAGTGAGCCCGAGTTGCTCGCAGTCCAGTGGCTCCCGCAGGAAGTGCATCGCGTCTGCGACCTGGTCGACCTCGTCGTACCGTATCTTGCTGTGACTCATCACTCCCCCGTTCTCCCGTCACCGGCTTAAGAACTGTGCCGACGCGGCGAGTGCTGTCCGTCCGATTCCTGTTCGAATCCAAAATAAAAATATAGCTATGAATAATACTATTATTCATATTATCTATATTTTTGGAGTCGACAGGAAGATTCCAAATCCCGCTCGAGAAACGAGAGCAGTACGTCAATTGCGTCTCTGCCGAGAGTACTACTTTCACAGCCGCGCGATCTGTAGAGAGACTTGTGGGTCAAAAGATAAAATATACTTATTGTGTAGTATTCTGTTCAGAACTGTCTGCAGAGCCGTCCGTTCGTGCCGCGTCGAGTTGTCGGGCCAGGAGGCCGGCCTGTGTTCCGGCGGTGAAGCCGGCGTCGATGTTCACGACCGTCAGGGCCGTACAGGACTGGAGCAGGCCGCAAAGCGCGGCGTCGCCGTCCCCGCCGTGACCGTAGCCGGTCGAGACCGGGAGACCGATGACGGGGACGTCGACGAGTCCCGCAGTCACCGTCGGGAGTGCCCCCTCCCGGCCGGCAGCGACCACCAGGACGTCGTGCGCGCGGAGCGTCTCGAGGTTGTCGGTCAACCGAACGAGTGCGGCCACGCCGACGTCGTCTACGCGCCGGACCGTCGCACCCATCTCGCGGGCCACGACCGCCGCCTCGCCGGCTGGAACGGCGTCGGCGGTCCCGGCGGTCACGACGGCCACGCTCGCGTCGAGGTCGGGCGGGTCGAACTCCGGCCCGTGGGCGACGAGCACACCGGCACGCTCGTGGACACGGACCGCCGCCCCGGGATGGTCGGCAGCGAGACGGTCCCGGACCGCTGTGACCTGTGGCTCCCCGAGCCGTGTCGCGAGCGCCCGGCCGGCCGTTTCGACGCCGGTTGCAACGAGCGTCGCGACCTCCTCGGGTGTCTTTCCCTCCGCCAGAACCGCCTCGGGAACACCCCGGCGTCGTTCGCGGGCGGCGTCGAACCGTCCCGCACCGGTCGTGGCGTACCCGCGAAGTTCTGCCTCGGCAGCCTCGGGGCTCACCTCGCCGGCCGCGACCGCCTCCAGAAGTTCTCGCATAGCGACCTGTACGGTCCCCGGTCATTCGTGTGTGTCGGTCGGCAGTGCCGAGACGCTCAGACCCCGCTGAACACCGACGAGAGCGCCCGGAAACGGGAAAGCTTTTAACTCATCCATTGAAACGAAGGCCTGTATGGCAGACCTCATTGTCAAGGCAGCCGTGAAAGAGAAGCTCAATGACATGAACGTCGCGTCGGACTTCTACGGCGCACTCGACGACGAAGTCGAGGAGTTGCTCGAGGACGCCGCCCGGCGCGCAGAGCACAACGACCGCAAGACAGTCCAGCCCCGAGACCTGTAACCGCGGTCCTGTTCTCTCTGGGGGGTCACCCCGGTCCGGTCCCCGCTCCTACACGCGACGAACAGTCGTGTCGTTCTCGCTCCCGACGTGGATCTCGTCGGCCAGGCCGACGAACAGGCCGTGTTCGACGACGCCCGGCAGGCCCGACAGCGTGCGCGCCAGTCCGGCCGGCGCGTCGATCCTCCCGAAGTCACAGTCGAGGACGAGGTTGCCGTTGTCGGTCACGACCGGGCCGTCCTTGCGCTCGGCGGTCCGGAGTGTGGGTCCGCCGCCCGCCTCGCGGACCGCCGCTGCGACGGTCGTCCGGGCGTCCGGCAGGACTTCGACCGGCACCGGCGCGTCGAGTGTGTCGACTTCCTTCGTCGGATCGACCACGACGAGAAAGCGGTCGGCCGCCGCGGCCACGACCTTCTCCCGGGCGTGTGCCGCGCCGCCGCCCTTGATCAGGGTCCCGCCGGCGACCTGGTCGGCACCGTCGATCGCGACGTCCGGCGTCGCCTCGTCCAGCGAGGTCAGCGGAACGCCCGCCCTGCTGGCGCGCTCGCGCGACTGGAAGGACGTGGGGACGCCCTCGATATCGAGGCCAGCACCGACGCGCTGTCCCAGTTTCCGGATGGCGTGAGCCACGGTCGACCCGGTGCCAAGGCCGACGATCATCCCGTCCGCGATTGCCTCCGTCGCGCTCTCGCCGGCCCGCCGCTTTGCCGCCTCGGAGCCGCCGCCTTTCATACCCCTCCCGTCGACCCACGGCCGCAAAAGTGCCCCGGAACGAAAGAAACTCCAGTCCTGCGGCCGTGGCCCGCGCATGGCTGTGACCATCGACACGCCCGACCGGGACGAACCCTGCGAGTACTGCGGGTCGCGCGTCTTCGAACACGACCCGCTCTGTGTGCGCGACTGCACCGTCGACTGCGGGGCACCCGCCTACTTCTGTAACTACGCGTGCCTGTCGGCCCACATCGAGGAGGCGAACCTGACCGCCGGCGACGCCTGCGAGTGGTCCCCGGAGTGATGTTCGGGACGAGCGGCGTTCGCGGCCCGGTCGGCGAGACGGTCACCGCCGACCTGGCGCTCTCGGTCGGGCGGGCAGTCGGTATCGACGCCGACCGCGTCGTCGTGGGACGCGACCCCCGCGAGAGCGGTCGCCTCCTGATCGACGCGCTGGCGGCCGGGCTGCGCGAATCGGGGACAGACGTCGTCGACGTCGGGCTCGCGGCCACGCCGACAGTCGCCCGCGGCGTCGGGTGGACGGGTGCCGACGCCGGCGTCGCGGTCACCGCCTCGCACAACCCGCCGCCGGACAACGGACTGAAACTCTGGCAGCCCACCGGCCAGGCGTTCGACACCGACGCCCGCGAGCGGATCGCGGATCGCGTCCGCGAGGACGCCGCCGACCTCGTTCCCTGGGATCGGGTCGGCGACCGGGTCTCCGAGAATCTGCGGGCACGACACCGCGACGCGCTCGTCGAGGCAATCGACCTCGAGGGGTCGCTGTCGGTCGTCGTCGACGTCGGCAACGGTGCCGGCGGCGTGACGGTCGACGCGCTGACGGCACTGGGCTGTGACGTCGAGACGCTGAACGCCCAGCCCGACGGCTCGTTCCCGGGCCGACCGAGCGAACCCACCGCGGAGAACTGCCGTGCCCTCGGTGCCCTCGTGGCCAACTCCGGGGCCGACCTCGGGATCGCACACGACGGCGACGCCGACCGGACGCGGGCAGCCACGGCCGACGGCGAGTTCGTCTCGGGGGACGTGTTGCTGACCATCTTCGGACGGGCCGCCGCGGGCGCTGGCGAGCGCGTCGCCGTGCCGGTCGACACGAGTCTCGCCGTCGAGGACGCGCTCGATTCGGCGGGGATCGGGACGGCGCGCACGCCCGTGGGAGACGTCTACGTCGCCGAACAGGCCACACAGCCAGACGTGGCGTTCGGTGGCGAACCCAGCGGTGCGTGGATCTGGCCCGAGACGACGCTGTGTCCCGACGGCCCGCTCGCGGCCTGCAGACTGGCAGCGCTGTGTGCCGAGCGACCGCTGGCCGAGCGCGCGGCGGCAATCGACACCTACCCGATCCGGCGCACCAGCGTCGACGTGGCGGACAGGCGTGCCGTGATGACCCGGGTTCGGGAACACGTCCAGGCACACTACGAGGCGGTGTCGACGCTCGATGGCGTCCGCGTCGACCTCGGGGACGGCTGGTTCCTGCTGCGGGCCAGCGGCACCCAGCCCCTCGTTCGGATCACTGCGGAGGCACGGGACTCCGACCGTGCCGACGCCGTCTTCGAGGACGCGCGTGCGATCGTAGAGTCGGTCGTCGCGGAGTGACCGGCGGCCGTCGGTCTCGTGGGCGGTCGGACAGTGTCGGAACTGGTAGCGTGATAGTCCGCGAGAATGGAGGCGACGCCCCGGGAGGGTCGTCAGACGCTGTGCCGGGCAGAGTTACCCGCGACGCGTCGACCGGGCCTTGCGGACGTCGGCCCCGTCCCGTATCTTGTCTTCGCACTGTGGACAGACCCGCGGTTTGTCGACGCCGTTTGGCGTGAAAACCCGCGCGTAGTCGGACGTGACGAATGCACCGCAGTTCTGGCATTCCGGCATACACACCAACGATTGTGGGCACCCGTCTTAATTATTTGTGATGTAGGACGACCGTCTCTGCGTGCTGGCGGCGCGTCAAAACGAGGCCGTGATCGTGCCGTTCTCGTCGAGTTCGAGACTGGCGTCGAACAGCTCGCAAAATTCTGTGACGGTCCGGTCGTCGTGGACGCCCCCCGCGAGGTGAAAGAGACCGACGGCGTCGTGGTCGTCGAGGAGTCCCTGGATGGCCGCCACGGCTTCCCTGACCTGTGCTTCGTCGGCGTAGTAGATCATCTCGGTGACAGAATCGACGGTGACGCGTCGCTTCCCCTCTGTCGATTCGAGGAACTCCCGCGTCTGGTCGACGATGCCGTCGAGGTCCTCCGGCGTGGCGGCGTAGCGGACCCGCTCGGTCTTTCGCCGGGTGTACCCGCGCTCGACCGAGACCGTATCGAGAATGGTGGCCTTGTCGTCGTCGATGCCGTAGTGGTCGAGTTTCTGGCGGATCTCGCGGGCGGTCGTGCGCGTGGAGACGACCAGCAGGTGGTCCGTGTCGGATTTCAGGAAGTCCGTGTCCACGCGGTCAGTCTCTGCCGTACTCGGGTGGACGAGCAGGATGGCCGTCCCGCCGGGCACCCGCTCCGGCGCGTTCTCGATCGACAGCGTGTACTCCATGTACCCGTGACGGCGGCACGGAACGACTTAACTGCCCTGATCGTTCAGAACGGTAGCCACCCGGACCCCGGAACATTTGACGGTCGACACACAACCGCGATTATGGCAGCCCCACCGACCGTCGTCGCACTGGCCGGGAGCCTCCGCGACGACAGTTACACGCGCATCGCACTCGAGTACGCGCTCGACGCCGCGGACGGTCGCGGCGCCGGGACAGCCCTGGTCGACCTCCGGACCGTCGAGTTGCCGGTCTTCGACCCCGACCACGGGGACGCTGGCGACGCCGAACGAGTCCGGGAGCAGATCAGGACCGCCGACAGCGTCATCCTGGGGACGCCGATGTACCACGGCTCGTTCGCGGCGCCGCTGAAGAACGCGCTGGACTACTGCGGGTTCGACGAGTTCGAGAACACGACCGTCGGATTGCTCGGCGTCTCGGGGGGGAGTTTCCCTATCACTGCGCTCGATCACCTCCGGTCGGTCTGCCGGGCACTCGACGCCTGGGTGCTCCCCTACCAGGCCGCGGTTCCGAACTCCAACTCGGAGTTCGAGGACGGCACGTTCGTCGACGAGGACCTGGCCAACCGCGTCGCCGTGCTCGGGGAACGCGCCGTCGAGTACGCCTCCATCCAGCCCGACCCCGCTTGCTTCGAGAGCGGCCAGAACGTCGGCGCGGGTGACTGATACTGCCGGCGACAGTCTCTGGCAGACGGAGACGGCGTGTCACAACCGTCATGTCGGCTCGTGCCGTACACTCGGGTGTGACACAGTGGGTCGAGAACCCGGATCTGGGGCGGGAGCGCGGTCCCGTCGCGCTCCTGCGAGCGTGGGTCGAGGTGCTCGTCTCGCCCCGCCGGTTCTTCCGGACCAAAGTCGCACCGGGTGACCAGGCCCCGGGCGTGACCTTCGCCGCGGCCGTGGTGCTCGCCGCGGAGACGACCAGGGTCGCACTCGGCGGCGGCTACCCTGTCGTCGGCGGACAGCCGGCACTCTCGGCAGTGCTCTGGGTCCTGCTCGTGACCGTCCTCGTCGCACCCGCGGGCATCCACCTGATAGCAGCCCTCCAGACGGTCGTCCTGATCGCAGCCGTCGCGGACCGGGCGGGTGTCAGCGAGACGGTCCAGGTCATCTGTTACGCGCTCGCCCCGTGCGTGCTCGTCGGCCTCCCGAGCGTCCACGTCCAGGCTGCCGTGGTCCTGTGGGGAGGGGGCCTGTTCGTGCTCGGGATGGCGACGGTCCACGACATCCCGCTCCCGACCGCCCTCGGTGTGACAGCGATCCCGGCCCTGCTCGTGTTCGGATACGGGTTCGGCGGGACCACCGCGGTACTCGCGGTGCTAGAGACCGTGCGGACGGCGGCCGGCGTGTGACCGGCGACTGCCTCGCTGTCCTGTGTGGCTCCCGGAGAGCGGAGCCGTTTTGACGCCCGCGCTGTATCGTCACGTATGCTCAGTCTCGACCTGGACCGGTTCATGTTCGAACTGAAAGACGGCGCGCTCAAACACGTCGGGCCCTCCAACCGGGCAGCGACCGCCAAACTGTACGACGTCGAGGGCGTGGAGGTCCGCGAGTTCGGCGACAAGCGCGTCAAGCTCGCCTTCGAGGACGAGGACGGCAACGAGGTGGAGGTGGCGCTGTTTCCCGAGGACGCCCGCGAGGTCGCCCGCGGGCTGGAACTGCTCGAAGAGGAGAGCGAGACCGTCGAGTAAGACGATCGTTAGAGCCCCGTCCCGGTACTCGCCGACCCCGGGCGGCGACATACCGAACGGGACGACAACAGGCGGCGTGATAGTGATTGCTGTAAGCCATTACTGGATCGACCGCAAGACTCGAGCGGTCGAAACGGTAATTCGTTACAGCAATCACTATGAGACCCGGTTCGAGAGGTCCGATTCGACAACCGTTTTAGGGCGGGACCGCTTGTGCCTTCCAATGGGTTCGTGTATCATCTGCGGTACGTCTGTCGACGGTCGCATCTGTGCGCTCCACCAGGAAGACGTCGTCTTCGAGTTTCGCGGGAACCATCCCGACGAACTGACAGCCGGGCGCTACTACCGCGGGACGGTCGACGGCTTCGCGGAGTTCGGCGTCTTCGTCGACGTCGGCGACAGCGTCACCGGCCTCCTGCACAAGAGTGAACTCGACCAGCGCCTCGAGAGTCTCGACTGGGACCCCGGCGACACCGTGTTCGTCCAGGTCCAGAACGTGCGCGACAACGGCAACGTCGACCTCGGCTGGTCGATCCGCCAGGACGAGTCTGCGTTCCGCGGAACGCTCATCGACGACCCGGACGCGGACGCGGAACTGCTCGCCGAGAAAGAGGAGACGGCCGCCGAGTCGGGCCCGCCCGCGTCGACCGACACCGGCGAACAGAAATCGACCCCGATTTCGTCGGCAGACGGATCGGACGCGGCGGCCGCCGAACCGTCGGGCACGGAGTCCCCCGAACAATCGGAGACTCCGACCGACGGCGAGACCGATCGGGCGGAGCCAGCAGATCTCTCACTGGTGACCATCGACGACCTCGAGGGCCACGTCGACGACCGCGTCCGCGTCGAGGGAGAGGTCGCGACCGCCCGCCAGACGAGCGGGCCGACGGTCTTCGAGATCCGCGACGAGACGGCCACGGTCGACTGTGCCGCCTTCGAGGAGGCGGGCGTCCGGGCCTATCCCGAGGTCGAGGAGGGCGACGTCGTCCGCCTCGAGGGCGAGGTCGAGCGCCGCCGCGGCGAACTCCAGGTCGAAACAGAGGCACTGGTCGTCCTCGAAAACGAGGAACGCGACGCCGTGACCGAGCGCATGGAGGAGGCGATGGTCGCACGCGCACGCCCGGACTCCGTCGAGCCACTGGCCGAAGACCCCGCCGTCGAGGCCGTGTCTGGACCGATCCGTGACGCCGCGACGGCGATCCGTCGGGCAGTTCTGGAAGGACGACCGATCGTCGTCAGGCACAGCGCCTCCGCGGACGGCTACCTCGCGGGCGTCGCCATCGAGCGGGCGACGCTCCCGATGATCCGCCAGCAACACCGGGACGGGGACGCGGAGTACCATTTCTTCGACCGCCGTCCGCTCGAGGGATCGGTCTACGACATGGACGACGCCACCGGCGACGTGACCTCGATGCTGGAAAACAGCGCGCGCCACGGCGAGTCGATCCCGCTGTTCGTGTTCGTCGCCGCCGGGGCAACCGCGGAGTCACTCGACGGCCTGGAGTTGCTGGACATCTACGACGCCCGCCGGGTCGTCGTCGAGGACCGCGTCGTCGACGAGGCGGTCGCCGAAGCGGTCGAGACTGTGGTCAGCCCGGCACTCACCGGCGGCACCGAGACCGCCGCGACGGCACTGGCTGCCAACGTCGCCGCACACGTGAACGGCAACGTCCGCGCGGACCTCCGGCACCTCCCGGCGGTCGGGTTCTGGGAGGACACCCCCGCGTCCTACGCCGACCTCGCGGCCGAGGCGGGGTACGACGCCGACGCGGTCCGTGAACTCCGGGAAGCGGTCGCCCTGGAGGCGTACTACCAGTCCTACGAGGACAAGCGGGAACTCGTCACCGACCTGGCCTTTACCGACCGCGAGGAGTCCCGGGGGCTGGCCGCAAACGTCAGCGAACAGTTCCGGACGAAGATGGACGCCGAAATCGACACCGCGGAGGCGAACCTCGAACGACAGACGGTCGACGGCGAGACGGTTCTCGTGCTGGACACGGACGCGTACACCCACCAATACGAGTTCCCGCCCGAGGAACTGTTGCTGGACGAACTGTACCGCCGCCACAGCGACGAGGCGGCCGCGCTGGTCGGCGTCGCGACCGACGAGGCGTTCGTCCGTTCGGGGGCCGACATCGACGTGCGGACGCTGGTCGAACAGGCCGCCGACGCCGCCCCCGCGGCCGGCCTGGACGCCCGCGGCGCCCGCGAGGGACGGATCGAGTTCCTCTCGGGCGAGCGCGAGGCCGTCCGGGAGGCGCTCCTCGAGTCACTCGCGAACGCGCTCTCGCCCGCGCCAGAAGCGTGACATGAGCACCGACAGCCCGGCAGACTCGGACGCGTTCGAGCGCGTCTGTGAGGAACTCGTCGAGCGCGTCCTCGAGGGCGACCTCGACCGCGAGAACCTCGAGGACGCGAAGACCGAGGTCTGCGGAGCGCACGCCTCGCCGAAAGTCCCCAAAAACTCCGAACTGCTCGATTACGCGCCCCAGGAGCGGCGCGAAGAACTCGAGGAGGTCCTCCGGCGCAAGCCAGTCCGGACCGCCTCGGGCGTCTCCCCCGTGGCGATCATGACCTCGCCCCACCGGTGTCCACACGGGAAGTGCCTCTACTGTCCGGGAGGGCCAGACTCGGAGTTCTCCAGCGCACAGAGCTACACCGGCCACGAACCGGCAGCGGCCCGCGGGAAACAGAACGACTACGACCCCTACGGCCAGGTCACCCTGCGGCTGGAACAACTCCGGAAGATCGGCCACCCCGTCGACAAGGCCGAACTCATCCTGATGGGCGGAACGATGACTGCCCGCAGCCACGACTACCAGGAGTGGTTCGTCAAGCGCGCCCTGGAGGCGATGAACGACTACGACCCCGAAAGCGTTCCCGACCCTGCCCAGGACCGGAGTTTCGCCCAGGATCCCGACGAGTACGAGTTCCGGTACGTGGAGGACGTCATCGCGGAAAACGAGACCGCCGACGTCCGCAACGTCGCGACCACGTTCGAGACAAAACCCGACTGGTGTGACCCGGAACAGATCGACCGGATGCTCGCGCTGGGCGGGACGAAAGTCGAGGTCGGCGTCCAGACCACGTACGAGCGGATCAACCGCGAGATGCACCGCGGTCACGGCGTCCAGGCCTCCATCGACGCCAACCGACGCCTCCGGGACGCGGGCTTCAAAGTCGGCTTTCACATGATGCCCGGCCAGCCCGGCATGTCCAGGGAGATGTGTCTGGAGGACTTCCGGCGGCTGTTCGAGCGCCAGGCCTACCGGCCCGACTATCTCAAGATCTATCCGACGCTCGTGGTGGAGGGGACTGCCGTCTACGACTGGTGGCACCGCGACGAGTTCGAGCCACTCGGGAACGAGGAGGCCGCCGACCTCGTCGCGGAGATCAAGTCACTGATTCCCCGGTACACGCGCCTCCAGCGCGTCCAGCGGGACATCCCGGCCGACTTCATCGAGGGCGGCGTCTGGAAGTCGAACCTCCGGCAACTCGCCCGCCAGCGGATGGCCGACCACGGCTGGACCTGCGAGTGTATCCGGTGTCGGGAGGTCGGCCACAGCGACGGCGAGCCCCAGGACGTCACGCTGGAGGTCGACACCTACGAGGCCGCGTGTGGCACCGAACACTTCATCAGTTTCGAGGACCGCGACCGGGACCTCCTCGTGGGCTTTTGTCGCCTGCGGTTCCCGAACGACCCCGTGCGCCGCGAGCTACAGGACGCGGCCGTGGTCCGCGAACTGCACGTCTACGGCAACGAGGTCGGCGTCGGCGAGGGAGCCGGCGACGGCCACCAGCACCGGGGCTACGGCCGCCGACTCCTCGGGCGCGCGGAAGCGATCGCCGCCGACGCCGGCTTCGAGACGCTGGCCGTCCTCAGCGGGATCGGCGTCCGCCAGTACTACCGCGAGAAGCTCGGGTACAAACAGGACGGCCCGTACGTCTCCAAACGACTGTAGCCGGCACAACCAGTATAAACCCCCCGCGCCCAATTGTACCCCGAATGTTCGAAGAGATAATGGAGAAGTTCTCGGACTCGCCGAGCCAGCAGCGGGTCATCCGGCTGCTCCTGGAGCGGGGGTTTTCGGTCAACGACGAGGGGCGGGTCGTCTCGGGCGGGATCGAGATCCCCGACACCGGCATCGCCCGCGAGGTGGGCGTCGACCGTCGGGTGGTCGACGCGACGACCGACGCCATCCTGGCGGACGAGAACCTCCGGCCGATCTTCCAGAACATCTCCGCGATTCCCAGCCTGATGGATCTGGCACCGGTGCTGGACCTGACGGTGCTGACCGTGGCCGTCGGGAACGCCGAGGAGTCGGGCATCGTCGCCACCGTCACGACCGCCATCGCGGAGCGTGACATCTCGATCCGGCAGGCGATCACCGAGGATCCGGAGTTCACCGACGAACCGGTGTTGTACGTCATCACGGACGCCGAACTCCCCGGCGACCTCATCAACGAGATTCGTGCCATGGAGTTCGTCCGCCGGATCGAACTGGTCTGAACGGATGCAGCCTGCCTCTAGGAGCGAGCCGTGACCGACGCCCCGCCGGACTGTGGGCCCCACACCGTCGTCGTCGAGCACGCCGGGACCACGACGTCGCTGTCCGTCGACCACGGCCGCGTGCTGCGCGACGCCCTCCGGGCCGCCGGGATTTCGCCCCACAGCACCGCCGGCCGCCGGGTCAACTGCGGCGGCCGTGGGCTCTGTGCGACCTGTGGCGTCCGGGTGGCGGACCCGCCCGACCCCGATCACTGGCACGACAGTCTGGCCGCCCGCTTCGGGTATCCGAGGCTGTCCTGTCAGCTCCGCGTGACCCGCGACATGCAGGTCCGGATCCCCGACAAGCGCGTCTGGGGCCGACGCGAGCGATGACAGCGACGGGAACCGAACGAAATTAGGCCGGCGGTGTTCGTCCACCGTTCATGGGGAAAGTAAACGAAGGTGACCTCGAGTGGACCGACATCGAACAGGGCGGAATGTGTCTCAGGCGCAAACAGCTCGGCGAGGCGGCCGACGGCGAGGCGCTCGGGTGTAGCCTCTACGAACTGCCGGCCGGAGAGCAGGCCTGGCCGTACCACTACCACACCGCAAACGAGGAGGCGCTGTACGTCCTCTCGGGGTCGGGTACGCTCCGACTCGACGGGGAGTCGACGCCCCTGGAGGCGGGCGACTACGTGGCGTTGCCCGCCGACGAGCGCGGCGCCCACAGAGTCGTCAACGACTCCGGGGGGTCGCTGACATACCTGGCCGTCTCGACGATGGACGAACCGGACGTCACCGTCTATCCCGACTCGGAGAAGTTCGGCGTGTTCGTCGGATCGCCGCCCGGCGGACGCGAGGGCCGCTCCCTGCACGGGTACTACCGCCGCGACGACGATGTCGGGTACTGGACGGACACGGCGTCCAGCCGCGAGGAGAGCTAGGTCCGGAAGCTCTCGCCACAGCCACACTCGCTGACGACGTTGGGGTTCTCGATGTGGAACCCGGCGCCCTGGAGGCCACCCTCGTACTCGAGCCGCGAGCCCTCGATGTACTTCATGCTGGCCGGGTCGACGAACACGCGCAGGCCGTGGTGTTCGGTGACGGTGTCGTCGTCGTCGGGTTCGGTGTCGAACCGCATCCCGTAGGAGAGGCCGGCACAGCCACCCTGCTGGACGAACAGACGCAGTCCGCCGACGTCGACGTCCATGCCTTCGCCTTCCATCAGTGCCAGTGCCTCTTCGGCGGCCTGTTCGTTCACCAAGACGGCTGTGCTCTTCTGACTGTGTTCCTCGGCAGTGCTGCTCATGGCTGTTTGCAGTGCGCCCACGGTGTTAACACTTTGCAACAGGGGGTACCTTCCGACCGCTCTGGAGGAGACGGGATCGCTTCGCGGAGCTTCGCGGAGTTTCCCGGTCGTCACCACGGCGTCCGCGTACTCGTCCTGGCCGCTCCGCGAGTTCGTCGAACCCGGACCCGCACGGCCGTCGCGTTCCAGCCCGCCGGATCTGGACCCCGGCGATCCACACCAAATATTTTGGGCACAATCGTATTCCCCAGTCCACCCATACTATAATTGCCGGCAGAGGGACGCCGGCCGTTCACGATGCCCGAGTGTAAACACTGTGGTTCGCACGTCTCCGATCGATTCGCCCGCGTCTTCGCCGACGAGCGCGGCCAGGTCCACGCCTGTCCGAGCTGTTCGGCCAACGCCGGAATTGCCGAAGTTGCGAGACAGCGCGCCCGAGAAGTATGACAGCATAATTTCCGCGGACCCCACCTCCCGGATCAATCCTTACCACCCTGCGACCGCCGGTGACGGGGAGTTTTTTGTGGGCCCGCCGTGCAAGGATGTACATGGACGAGACGGGTGGCGACGGAATCGAGTTCGGTACCGACGGCTGGAGAGCGACGCTCTCTGAGTTTACGACGACACGCGTTCGGATGGTCGGCCAGGGAGTCGCGGCCCATCTCGACGACGAGGAGCGGCGCGGTCCCGTCGCCGTGGGCTACGACGCCCGCTCGCACTCGCGGGGGTTCGCGGAGGAACTCGCGCGGGTGCTCGCTGCGAACGGTCGTGACGTGACCATGGCCAAGCGTGACTGTCCGACGCCGGTCCTCGCCTGGACTGTCACCGAGGGCGACTACGTCGGCGGGGTGATGGTCACGGCCTCGCACAACCCACCCGAGTACAACGGCGTGAAGTTCCTCCAGCACGACGGAACGCCAGCGCTGCCGGCGGTCACAGAGGCCATCGAGGAACGCCTCGACGAACCCGATCCGGACCCCGACGGGGAGTACGGCAGCGTGACAGAGAAGGACCTCGTGACGCCGTTCAGCGACCACGCCGTCGACTTCGTGGACGTGGACATCGACGGACTGCAGGTGGCCTACGACGCGATGCACGGCAGCGGCCGCGGTGTCACCGACGCGCTGCTCAGGCGCGGGGGCGCGACCGTCGACCGGCTGCGGTGCACACGCGAGGCCGATTTCGGCGGCACGCCACCCGAGCCGGTTCCAGAGCACGCTGGCGAACTGGAGGAGCGAGTCACCGCCGGGGACGCGGCGCTGGGGTTCATCAACGACGGCGACGCCGACCGGCTCGGTGTCGTGACGCCCGGCCGGGGCTTTCTCGACCCGAACGTCTATCTCGCCGTGCTCTACGAGTATCTCCTCGAATCGGACGGGGGTGACGTCGTGCGGACGGTGTCGACGAGCAGCCTCGTCGACCGCGTCGCGGCGGCCCACGGCCAGGCCGTCCACGAGACCGCCGTTGGCTTCAAGTGGGTGGCCGAGGCGATGGGCGACCACGACGCCCGCTGTGGCGGCGAGGAAAGCGGCGGGTACGGCGTGGCCGCACACCTCCGGAACAAGGACGGTGTTCTCCTGGCGCTCCTGACGGCGGCCGCCGAGGCCGAACGCCCGCTGGACGACCGCGTCGACGACCTGCTGGCCGCCCACGGCGGGGTCGTCCAGGAGCGGGTGAGCGTCGACTGTCCCGACGACCGCAAGGGACCGGTCCTCGAGAACCTCGAGACAGCCCTCCCCGGGACGCTCGCGGGCGTCGACGTCGCGGACGTGACCACGGTCGACGGGTTCAAGATCACTCTGGCCGACGACACCTGGGTCCTCGTCCGTCCCTCGGGGACAGAACCGAAACTCCGCGTCTACGCCGAGGCCACCACCGACGACCGCGTCGCGGACCTGCTCGCCGCTGGTCGGGATCTCGTCGAACCGCTGGTGTGAGACGGCTCGTACTGCCGGCAGTATCACCGTCGACCGCGGTATCGGCCGTCCCCGAGCGGTCGGATGTCGAACCCCAGCGACTCCCAGAACGGTCGGACCCCGGGATCGAACTCGGCGACGAGACGTTCCCGTCGCTCGACAGCGGACGCGACGAGTGCGGTTCCGACACCCTGATCGCGCCGCCGGCGCCGGACTGCGACCGCCGTGATCCGGTCGCCGACCAGGACGAGCGCGCCGAGGACCCGTCCGTCAGCGGGGTTCCCGCCGCTCGCTCCATCCTCGCCAGCGACTGCCACGAGCACGCCTCCGCTGTCGAGTGCGCGCCTGATCCGTCCGGCGTCGGTCGCAAGCGCGCCGCCGTCGAGGACGTTCAACACGTCTGGCAGTTCCGGCACGGTCGCCTCGCGGACCACCAGGCCGTCGGGACCGGTCACGCTCTGTCGTCCTCCAGCAGGCCGTCGAGCGCGTCGAGGACGTCCTCGACAGAGGGACGGTCGAACGACTCGCCGGCCGCGGCGTCCGGGTCCGCCAGCAGGGGGTACGGCAGGTCGTAGCTCTCCTGCCAGGACTGGATCTTCTCGCGGGGTTCGGGGACAATCGAGACGACTTCGGCGCCGCGGTCGCGGAACTCCTCGTAGCGGTCGGCGACCTGCTGGACCTGCGTGCGGCAGTTCGTACACAGGTGGTCGCGCTGGAGGTACACGACGACGAAATCGTGGTCCTCGACGAGATCCGAAAGGGCGAGCGGATCGGGACCCGGGCCGACGTTGGCCAGCGAGAAGTCGATCGAGTTGCGTGTCTCGGCCATGTCACCCGTAGGTCGCGGCGGACCGTCTACCTTACGAGAGCGACACGGCTTTTTGTCGGCACACGTATGCCGGGGCATGGACCTGACACGGCGACCACGTCGCCTGCGGACGGACGGCGTCCGGGAACTGGTGTGCGAGACCGACCTCTCGGCGTCGGATCTGGTCGCGCCCATCTTCGTGGACGCGACGACAGACGAGCGCCGGCCCATTCCCTCGATGCCGGGCCACGAGCGCGTTCCCGTCCCGGAGGCCGTCTCCCGGGTCCGGGAGGTCGAGGAGACGGGCGTCGGGGCCGTCATCGTCTTCGGCGTTCCCGAGTCCAAGGACGACCGCGGCACGCGCGCCTGGGCCGACGATGGCGTCGTCCAGCGGGCGGTCCGGGCAATCGCGGCCGAGACCGACATCTACGTCATCACCGACGTCTGTCTGTGCGAGTACACCAGCCACGGCCACTGCGGGATACTGGAAGACGACGCCGCCGGAGATTCGACCCTCACCGTCCGGAACGACGAGACGCTCGAACTGCTCGGGCGGACCGCCACCACCCACGCCGAGGCCGGCGCCGACATGGTCGCGCCCTCGGGGATGATCGACGGGATGGTGGGCGCCATCCGCAACTCGCTGGACGCCGCGGGCTTTGCCGACGTTGCGATCATGAGTTACGCCGCGAAGTACGAGTCGGCCTTCTACGGCCCGTTCCGGGACGCGACAGACGGTGCCCCCGCCTTTGGCGACCGGCGTCACTACCAGATGGATCCCGCGAACGCGCGCGAGGCTGTCCGTGAGGTCGCACTCGACGTCGAACAGGGCGCCGACGTGTTGATGATCAAGCCCGCCCTGCCCTACCTCGACGTCGTCGGAGACGTCCGTCGGGAGTTCGACCTGCCCGTCGCGGCGTACAACGTCTCCGGGGAGTACGCGATGTTGCACGCGGCCGCCGAGAAGGACTGGCTCGACCTCGAGGCGGTGGCCCACGAGGCCCTGCTGTCCATCAGACGGGCCGGCGCCGACCTGATCGTGACGTACTTCGCGGAGGACCTGGCCGACCGGCTCTGACTTGTGCGCGCGGCCGAATCCGGGCGGAACCGCCGGTCGACAATCGTTCGAAAATTGACCGGACGATCGTCCGATCGCTGGACGATTTACAACCTTATATCGATAATATTCTACTGGATTTCGAGCATTCGTCTATATATACCGCATTATATCCATCATTGTAAAGCAAACCCTTATGTGCTTCCCTTGCGGTAGCCTTTCCCGTACGAGACAAAACGATATCACAGGCAAATCGAAGAAAAGTGGACAATCAATAATCAACAGAAACCAAAATACAGACATCAACAATGAGCGTTCTGTTACAGATCGATCCGGCAGTGCTGGCAGAGAGTATCAACAACACGTGGATACTGGTCGTCTCGTTCCTGATCTTCTTCATGCACGCGGGCTTCGCGATGCTGGAGGCGGGGCAGGTACGGTCGAAGAACGTGGCCAACCAGCTGACGAAGAACCTGCTGACCTGGAGCGTCGGCGTGACGGTCTTTTTCCTGATCGGCGCGGGCGTCTCCAGTCTCGTCGGCGGGGGCGGCTTCGCGGCGCCGTGGATGGGCGAGGCGTCGGGGTACGTCGGCTGGCTGTACGGTGCCGTCTTCGCGATGACGGCGGCGACGATCGTCTCCGGGGCCGTGGCCGGCCGCGCGAAACTGCGGGCGTACGTGGCGTACACGTTCCTGCTCGCGGCGGTCATCTACCCGGTGGTGACCGGCATCACGTGGGCCGGCGCCTACGTCGAGTTCGGCGGGGTGGCGTTCCACGACTTCGCCGGCGGCATGATCGTCCACGGCATGGGCGGCATCGCCGGCCTCACCGCGGCGTGGGTGCTGGGCCCGCGGATGGGACGGTTCGGCGAGGACGGCAGCGTGAACGTCATCCCCGGTCACTCGCTGACCTTCGCAGTCCTGGGGACGCTGATCCTCGCGTTCGGCTGGTACGGCTTCAACGTCGGGACGGCGGCTATCTGGGACGTCGAGGGCGGAGTGTTCGCGTTCGACACGCTCGGCCGCGTCGCGATGGGTACGACGATCGCAATGGGGTCGGGTGCGATGGGCGCCGGCCTCGTCGCCTGGCTCAAGACGGGCAAGGTCGACACCCTCTACGTCGCTAACGGGCTGCTGGCCGGGCTTGTCGGGATCACCGCGATCCCCGATACGACTGTCTGGTGGGGCGCGTTCCTCGTGGGCGGCCTCGCTGGCGCACAGCTCCCGGTCGTCTTCGAGCTGACGGAGAAAATCGGCGTCGACGACGTCTGTGCGGTCTTCCCGGTCCACGGCAGTGCGGGTGTCCTCGGGACGCTGCTGTTCCCCTTCGTCGCCGTCCCGAGCGCGCTCGAAGCCAGCGTCGTCACCCACTTCATCACGCAGCTGATCGGCGTCGTCGCCATTGCGGCCTGGACGGTCCTGGCGACTGCCCTGGTCTGGTACGTGCTGAAAGTGGCAGGCCAGGCCCGCGTCAGGCCCGAACACGAGCAGGAGGGGCTGGACCTCAGCGAGCACGGGGTCGAGACCTACCCCGAGTTCGGCGGCGAAGACACCGTGATGGCCGACGGCGGTGCCACCTACTCGATGGCCGACGAGTCGGGGGTGCTGGACGATGACTGACGGCGAGATCGAGATGGTCGTGGCCTACATCCGGCCGGACAAACTGAGCGACGTCAAACAGGGCCTGGCCGAGGCGGGCGCCCCCTCACTGACGGTGACGAACGTCTCGGGGCGGGGTTCACAGCCCTCGAAGACCGGGCAGTGGCGCGGCGAGGAGTACGTCGTCGACCTCCACCAGAAGGTGAAAGTCGAGTGCGTCGTCGCCGACGTGCCCGCCGAGGACGTCGTCGACGCCATCGAGGAGTCGGCCCACACCGGCGAACCCGGCGACGGGAAGATCTTCGTGCTGCCCGTCGAGAGCGCGGTCCAGATCCGGACCGGCAAGCGCGGCCCCGAGGCCGTCTAGGGCCACACTCTCTCTGGCCGGCAGATTCCCAGGAACGACTGACGGGTGAGCGTTGCTGTCAGCTCTGGGTGACGGGAGTGGAACCGTACGGGTCACCGGTAGGCGGGCTCCCACAGACCGAACGCGATAGCTTCTTTCCCTCCGGGGGCAAACCGCCGGCCATGCCACACGACCACTCGCGCTCACTGTACGGTCGCGCGCTCTCGGTACTCGCCGGCGGGGTCAACTCCTCGGTGCGGGCGACCCAGCCCTATCCAGTCTTCGTCGAGCGGGGCGACGGCGGTCACATCGTCGACACCGACGGCAACCGCTACATCGACTACGTGATGGGCTACGGCCCGCTGCTTCTCGGCCACGACATGCCCGAACGGGTGCGGGCGGCCGTCCAGCAACACGCGAGCGAGGGGCCAATGTACGGCGTCCCCACGGAGGTCGAGGTGGAACTCGCGGAGTTCATCACCCGCCACGTCGACAGCGTCGAGATGCTCCGCTTCGTCAACAGCGGTACCGAGGCCACCGTCTCGGCGGTGCGGCTCGCCCGTGCGGCGACCGGCCGCGAGAAGATCGTCGTCATGCAGGGTGGCTACCACGGCGCCCAGGAGTCGACGCTCGTCGAGGGCTCGGGCTCGAACACCCATCCATCCAGTCCGGGCGTCCCTGACTCCTTCGCCGAGCACACGCTGGCGCTGCCGTTCAACGACGAGGCGGCCGCCCGCGACCTGTTCGCCGAGCACGGCGACGACATCGCGGCGGTCCTGACCGAACCCATTCTCGGCAACTACGGCATCGTCCATCCCGTCGAGATGTACCACGAGACTCTCCGGGGGCTGTGTGACGAACACGGCGCCTTGCTCGTGTTCGACGAGGTGATCACGGGCTTCAGAGTCGGCGGCCTGCAGTGTGCCCAGGGGAAGTTCGGGGTCGAGCCCGATCTGACGACGTTCGCGAAGATCATGGGCGGGGGCTTCCCTGTCGGCGCAATCGGCGGCCGCTCTGACCTGATCGAGATGTTCACGCCCGGGGGCGACGTCTTCCAGTCGGGCACCTTCTCTGGACACCCGGTGACGATGGCGGCCGGCCTCGAGACCCTGCGGTACGCCGCCGAGAACGACGTCCACGACCACGTGAACGCGCTGGGCGAGCAACTCCGGTCGGGGCTGACCGACATCCTCGAAGACCGGGCCCCCGAGTACACCGTCGTCGGCACCGACTCGATGTTCAAGGTGGTCTTCACGCGCGAGGCCGGCGGCGCCCGCCACGACCGCGAGAACCACTGCGAGGCGGGCTGTCGACAGCAGACGGAGTGTCCCCGCTACGGCGCCTGCCCGAAGACTGGCGCCGACGTCAAGGCGGCCGACACCGAGCGGTGGGTGCGGCTGTTCCGGACTGCGATGCAAGAGGAGGGCGTGTTGCTGCCGGCAAACCAGTTCGAGTCGCAGTTCATCTGCCACGCACACACCGAAGCAGACATCGAGGAGACCCTGGAGGCGTACAAGCAGGCCCTCTAGACCGGAGAACGACGACCGACGCGAGCGGCACCGGCACGCGCGGCGACCGGCACGGGCCGCCGGGATGGGAAGTTTTGTACCCGTCGGCGCCGAACCCGGACACGATGGACGGGCCACTGTGGACTGAGACACACGCGCCGGACATCGACGACCTGCCCCAGGAGCGGGTGCGCGACCACCTGTGGCGGGCCGTCGACGAGCCGATGAACCTCGTCGTCCACGGGCCGAAGGGGTCGGGCAAGACCGCCGCCGTGCGTGCGCTGACACGCGAGGCCCACGCGACGCCCGACGCCGACCGGATCGAGATAAACGTCGCGGACTTTTTCGACCTCTCGAAGAAGGAACTGGGCGAGGACCCCCGCTTCGGTCGCTTCGTCGACGCCAGGCGTCGCCGCGAGTCCTCGAAGGCCGACCTCATCAACCACGTCCTCAAGGAGTCTGCGAGTTACGCCCCCGTGGAGGGCGAGTACAAGACGGTGCTGCTGGACAACGCCGAGGGGATCCGCGAGGACTTCCAGCAGGCCCTGCGGCGGGTCATGGAACAGTACTACGAGACGACGCAGTTCGTCATCGCGACGCGCCAGCCCTCGGCGCTGATCCCTCCGATCCGGTCGCGGTGTTTTCCCGTCCCCGTGCGTGTCCCCACCCACCGCGAGATCGTGTCAGTCCTACAGGACATCGCGGACGCAGAGGGCGCTGCCTACGAGGAGGACGGTCTCGAGTACGTCGCCGGTGCCGCCGACGGTGATCTGCGGGCTGCGATCCTCGGCGCACAGACCACCCACGAGCAGGAGGGGGAAATCACGATGAACGCCGCCTACGAGACGCTCTCGGCAGTCGGCGTCGACGAGCGCGTCGGCGAGATGCTCACAGAGGCGGAGGCCGGCGAGTTCACCGACGCCAGGAAGACACTCGACGAGTTGCTCGTCGACGAGGGGTACAGCGGGGGAGAGGTCCTCGAAGACGTCCTCACGGTCGCACGGTCGCGCTACTCCGGTGCGGAACTCGCGCAACTCCACCTGCTCGCCGGCGAGGTGGACATGGACATCCACGAGGGGACCAACGACCGTCTGCACCTGTCCCATCTGCTCGCAGAACTCGGTCGCAACACCACCTGAAGGGAGGGCCGGCCCGTCGCCCGCGTTTGAGCGTCCCTCGACGAAGCAGTCTCGAAACCTGGTCCGTCGGTATTTATACGACCGCCCGCCGAGGACCCGTCCATGCAGGAGACCCGCCGCGAGATTCTGGCCGCACTCGCCGAGGGGCCCGTCACGGGACCAGCCCTGGCGGAGCGACTCGACGTCTCCCGGGCCGCGGTCTGGAAACACGTCGAGTCGCTCCGGGAGGCCGGGTTCGAGATCGGCAGCGACGACGGGTACGAGCTCGTGGCCGTCCCGGAGTTCGGCGGTCCCGCCATCGAGTTTGGATTGGCAGCCCCCTACGAGGTGGAGTACCGCGACAGCGTGTCGAGCACGAACGACCGCGCCCGCGAACTGGCGGGCGAGGGCCGCGAGAACGTGGTCGTGGTCGCCGACGAGCAGACCGGCGGGAAGGGCCGGCTGGGGCGGGCGTGGACCTCGCCCAGCGGGGGCGTCTGGCTGTCGATCCTGCTCCGCCCGGACGTGCCGCCGGCCCAGGCACCCCTCTTTACGCTCGCGGCCGCGGTGGCGACCGTCCGTGCCACCCGGGAGGCGGGCCTGGAGGCGACGATCAAGTGGCCGAACGACGTACTCGTCGCGGGGGATCGCGAGCACAAACTCGCGGGCGTTCTCACCGAGATGGAGGGGGAGGCCGACCGCGTCTCCTGGCTCGTCGTCGGCGTCGGCGTCAACGCGAATGTCGACCCCGCCGAACTGTCGAACGGGGCCACGAGCCTCTCGGCACACGTCGGCGGGATCGACCGCCGCGCGTTCACCCAGCGACTGATCGAGGAGTTTCACGCCCTCCGGGAGGCACCCGACGACGTCCTTCCCGCCTGGCGGGAGTACGCGAGCACGCTTGAGCGGCGCGTCCGCGTGGAGACGCCCGGTGGCGAGGTGCGCGGCGACGCCGTCGACGTGACGTTCCCCGGGTCGCTGGTCGTCGAGACGGCCGAGGGCCGCGTCGAGGTGACGGCCGGTGACTGTGAGCACCTTCGACCGGCG
>CAYYHG010000003.1:0-63634 GCA_964471665.1 uncultured Halobacteriales archaeon
CCTGCTTGAGGAAGTTCCGGACGTTCGAGACCGTCGAGGACTCGATGGGCGGCGTCCGGACCACCTCGGGCGTCCACCCCACCTCCTGGGTGATCTCCCGCAGCGTCGACCCGTGACGACCGATGACCATCCCGGGTTTTTCCGCCTCGATGACGACCTCGCCGGTGTCGGGGTGGAAATCGAGGTCGGTCACGCCGGCTTCCCCGGGGATCACCGAGCGGATCCGATCGCGGGCGTCGGTCGGGCGCGAGAGCACCGACGGATCCGGACGGACGGTGATCCGCTTGCGGAGTTTCGAGGCCAGCTGTCGGATGAGGTCGCCGTTGCGGGCGAACGACTTGGGATCGCGCGTGTAGATGACCAGTTCGGGGCCCTCGTAGGTCACCTCCGTGATCGTGATGTCGTTCGGAACTTCCTGTGTAATCTCTGCTCGCATCTCCTCGAGTTGCTTGTCTACGGTACTCATGGATTCGTGCAGGTCGTGACCCTCCAGGGATGGCCGTTCGTGACCGGACACGGCACCGACCTGGCCCGGGAGGATCGAACAGTAGGACCAGTCATTGCTTGGTATCGTCTGTCCCGCGTTTGCGGGCAGTGAACTCCGGACGGATGATCCGGAAAACCGATCTCTACGCCACCGTAGCTCCTGACGAATATAAAAGTCTTCGCAAACAGACGGACTGCTCGCCTCGTCGACGACAGCCGGCACTATCTGATACTGCCGGCCACGAGCCCGTGAGCAATTTCGACCCCCCGTGGGGTCGGAAGCAGGAGCGGTAAGTTCATTACGCGTACGGAGAAACATTCGGCAAGACCTGTCCGGCGTAAGCTGGGGACTCATGACAGCGGGCGCTTCAGCGTCGAACGTAGTGTTCGTCACGGTCGATTCGCTCCGGTCGGACGCCATCAGCGACACCGCCGACGACCGTCGGACCCCGGAGATCGGTCGCCTCGCCGAGACGGGAACCGTCTTCGACAACGCCTTCGCCCACGGCAACTGGACGCCCTTCTCGTTCCCGAGTATCCTCGGTTCGCGGCCGGTCTTTGCCGAGTCCGACGACATCGGCCTGGCCGGGACGCCGGTCCTGGCAGAGGTTCTCCGGGCGGCAGGGATCCGGACGGGCGGATTCAACGCGAGCAACGGATTTCTCACTACCTACTGGGGGTACGACCGGGGCTTCGACGCCTTCGAGTCGTTCATCGGCGGCGAGAATCCGAGCCGCTACGAGCGGTACCTGGCTGCACATCCGACGGCACACGCCTGGCTCCAGGTCGTGGCGTCGCCGTTCCGCCGGCTCGCACATCGGCTGCGTCACGGCCGTGGGTCCCGCCCGTTTACTGACACCTCGCGGTTGCTCGATATCGAGACCGAGGCCGTGGAGTTCGTGGAGCAATCCGGGGACGGATTCTTCCTCTGGATCCACTACATGGACGCCCACACCCCCTACGTCCCGGCACCTCAGCACCTCCGGGAAGTCTCGGACGGCCAGTTTCAGACCCACCGGCTCGTCCGCGCCCACCTCCGGACGGGCCTGGGTCTGAGTGTGGGCGAACAGACGCTCGGCGACCTCCAGGCGCTGTACGCCGGTTCGATCAGGCAGGTCGACGCGAGCGTCGGCCGCGTCCGCGAGGCGCTGGCCGGGGCCGGCGTCGCTGACGAGACTGCCATCGTCGTCGCCGGCGACCACGGCGAGGAGTTCATGGAACACGGCAACCTCGCACACTACCCGAAACTCTACGATAGCCTCGTCCACGTCCCCCTGATCGTCTCGGTCCCCGGCGCCGAGAGCAGACGCGTCACCGACGCGGTGGGACTGGACGCCATCTCCCCGACAATCGCTGACGTACTCGGAATCGACCAGCCCGAGGCCTGGGTTGGCGAGAGCCTGCTGCCGGCGGTGGCCGGCGGGCCGGTCCCGGACCGGGGACCGGTCGTCTCGGTGACGGTCCGTGGCGACAGCGTGACCCAACAGCCCATCCCGCGGCGGCTCGACGACGGCGACCTGTACGCCAGCGCCCGCACCAGCGAGTGGACGTACATCGAGAACACGGCCACCGGCGAGCACGAACTGTACCACCGGCCGAGTGACCCGGACCACGAACACGACCTCTCCGAACCCGGGGAGGGCCCGACCGAAGACGACCACGACCGCCCCGACCGTCTCGACCCTGGGGAGTTTCCCACGGACGTCGTCGACCGACTTGCCGCGGCCGTCGAGGAGCACACCGCCCGTCTGGGTGGCAGGACAGACTCCGACGAACCGATCGAGGACGCCGTCGCGACGCGTCTGGACGCGCTGGGCTACCGGTGAGTATGGCCGGGCTCAGAGAGTTCGTCCACCACCCGTCGACCGTCCGCCTGCGCCGGTTCGTCACCGTCGGCGCCGGGGCGGCGGCGGTCCAGCAGGGGCTGTTGTGGACGTTCGTCGAGTATTTCGGCCTCTGGTACATTCTCGCGGCGGTGGTCGCCATCGAGATCACGATCGTACTCCAGTACGTCGTCAACAACTCCTGGACGTTCCGTCCCTCGCGACACACGACACTCCAGTCGTACGTGCGCGGGCTCGTGAAGACGAACGTCGTCCGCGGGTCGGCAATCCCGCTCCAGACCGGCCTGCTGTTCGCGCTGGTCGCGTGGGGCGGCCTGATGTACCTCGTCGCGAACCTCGTCGCCATCTTCGTCAGCGGCTTCTACCGGTACTATCTGGACTCCCGCTGGACGTGGCGGATCTGATCAGGGCGCGTAGTAGTACTCGCCTTCGGATTTCTGTTTGCGGTCGAGCTGGCTGCCGGGCTTGTTGATGCGGGGGCGGGCGGTGCGCTCGTCGCGGCGGAACGTGATGTCCAGGTTCGCGAGAAACTCGTTCATCCCCTCGCGCATCCCCTGTGGCGGCGTGGCGTGGCCGTGCGCTGCGGGTTCGCCGTCGAAGACCAGCAGGCGATCAGAGAGCAGGTCGACCATGTAGATGTCGTGGTCGATGACCAGCGCGGTGGCGTCCTCGTTTTCGGCGTACCGGCGGATTGCGGAGGTTGCGAGCACCCGCTGTTCGACGTCGAGGTGCGCGGAGGGCTCGTCCAGCACGTAGAGGTCGGCGTCTTCCGAGAGACAGGCGGCGATGGCGACGCGCTGGCGCTCCCCGCCCGAGAGGTCCGTGAGGTTCTGTTCGAAGATGGTCTCCAGCTGGAGCGGCTGGGCGATTTCGGTGTTCCAGTAGGACGTACCGAACGCGTCCGTGATCGAGGAGAGGAACGCGTCGACGCGCATCGGCTGGTCGATCTCGATGTACTGTGGCTTGTACGCGATATCCATGTTCTCGTCGAACCGCCGCTTTCCTCCCGGCCCCCGTCGGCTGGCGTCGTCGGCCGAGGGACCGACGCTGTCGGGTTCCAGGCGGCCCGCGAGCAGTTTCGCGAACGTCGACTTCCCGATCCCGTTGGGGCCGACGACGCCGAGCACCTCGTTTTCCCTGATCTGTCCGGCCTCGACCTCCAGCGAGAACTCGCCGTTGCCGTAACTCTTCGTCAGGCGGGGGTACTCGACGACGACGTGCCCGCCGGTGACGGGCTGGGGGGCGTGTTCCTCGAACTCGATTTCGGTCTGTCGGACGCGCATGTTCTCGTTGTCCAGGTACCCCGCGAGGTACTCGTTGATGCCGTTCTTGACCGACTTGGGGTCGGTGACGACGCCGAAGGCGCCGGGTTCGCCGTAGGTGACGTGGATCGTGTCCGCGAGCAAATCGAGGATGGCGAGGTCGTGTTCGACCACGAGTACCGACCGGCCCTCGCGTTCGGCCAGGTCCCGAACCAGGCGGGCGGCGGTCATCCGCTGGCTGATGTCCAGGTAGGGAGTGATCTCGTCCAGGAAGTAGAAGTCGGCGTCGCGCGCGAGTGTCGCGGCCATCGCGACGCGCTGGAGTTCGCCACCCGAGAGCGTATCGATGGGCTGATCGACGACTGGACCGATCTCCAGGCGGTCGACGATATCCGAGAGCGCGCCGCGTTCGTCGGTCCGGTCGAGCAGTTCCCGGGTCGTCCCGTCGAACTGGTCGGGGATCTGGTCGACGTACTGTGGCTTGCGCGCGACGGTCACGTCGCCCGCCTTGATCGCCTCCAGGTAGTCCTGGAGTGCCGTCCCGCGGTAGGCGTCGAGCACCTCCTCCCAGCCCGGTTCGTCGCCGATCCGGCCGAGGTTCGGCGCCAGTTCGTCCGCGAGGATGTGGACGGCGGTGGTCTTCCCGATGCCGTTCGGACCGAGGAGACCGGTCACCTTGCCCTGTTGTGGTGCGGGCAGTCCGTAGAGGCCGAAGGCGTTCTCGCCGTAGCGGTGGATGGGGTCGTCGTCGAGTTCCTGGGGGAGGTTGATGATCCGGATGGCGTCGAAGGGACACTTCTCGACGCAGATCCCGCAGGACTCCCCCAGACAGATCTCCTCGGAGATCCACACCTGGTCGTCCCTGCCCTGGTAGGGGTCGTCCGCCTCGAACACCTCGCCGCGCTGGACGATACACTCCTTGCCCGTCCGGTTGGGGGGACAGAAGTTGACACACTCGTAGTTACAGCGGTCTGGCTGGCACCTCTCGAGGTCGACGACGGCGATGCTGTCCTCGGCCATTAGTTGAGGGCGCCGGCGGTCAGGAGGATGCCCCAGGTGATGAACCAGAGGACGACCGTCATGAAGGCCACGTAGAGGTAGTCTTTCTTGCCGAAGTCGTCGACGTCGATACCGATGACCCGGTACAGGGGAAACTGGACGACGATGGCGCCGGCCACGAGGCCGACCCCGATGAAGTCCTGCGGACTGGCGGCGAGGACGGCGGAGCCGACGCCCGCGACGAGTCCCAGGAGCGTCGCAGTCGTCGTGACAGTCACCCCCCGGAGGTGCGGACTGAAGCGCTCGCCCGTTTCGGTAGCCATGTGTGCAAGTGGACGTCGCGTCGTAAAAAGGGGTTCGTTCCCCTACCGGCGTTCGAAAAGTGGGAGCGGCCGTGAATGGGGCCGTACCCCCGGTGCCAGGAGCGGTGTCTGGCACGGTCCGGGTGCGCGGCGCGAGACACGTACCCGATGCACGGGTCGGCCCGTGCGTCGCACAGTAGAACGTTCCGGATAAAAAAGCCTTGTATCGTTTTATCCAGACTGACTCCGGATCGTAATATACGGCCGAATCAGCCGCCCTCTTCCGATTTTTCGCTCGATCGGGAGACGCTCATCCGACCGGCCTCCGCGGTTACCTCGACACCCAGTTCCCGCAGGTGAGCGGCGGTCTCGTCGGTCCCGTGGACCAGCACTTCCGCGAGGTCCGACGGGTCGTCGACGTCGACCGCGAGACGGAACGAGTCGACGGTCGTGACGGCGACACCGAGGGCGTTTCCGGTCTCGCAGTGGTCGCGATACGAGACGCCGTGGTAGTCGACCCGGAAGTCGGGGTGGCGCGCGACGAGCGCGTTCGTCCCGCCCCCCAGTCCGGGTGCCAGCACGAGGTCGCCGTCGGCCCCGAAAAGACACTCCAGGCTCGCGGGCGTCGCGAGCGCGAGGTCGGCCATCACGACCGCGACGGAGCTCTCGGCCGCCGCGAGGAGTCCGTTGACCGCCGGTGTGAGCGGGCGCTCGTCGACTGTGACGGGCGCGTCGCAGTCGACTGCGTCTGTCGCCAGAACCGTCGGCTCGACGCCTGTCTCCGAGAGTGCGTCGAGAACGTCGTCGAGCATCACCCGCGCGACGGACCGTCGCTCGTCGGCCGCCAGAAAGGGTCCGAGCCGGGTTTTCGGATCGCGGGCGTCGAACGGGACGACGACCTCCATCTACTGGAGTTTGTAGTCGCTTTGCTGCTGTGAGCGGTAGTAGAGCCCGCCCGCGATGACGACGACCAGCACGACTGCCCCCCCGGCGATCGGGATCAGCGGCAGTCCGCCCGAGGCCTGTTCGGCCGTCTCCTGGGCCTGCTGGGCGTTGTCGATGGCGCGGTCGAACTCCTCGTTGGCGTAGAAGGCCTTGGCGTCGTCGAGCAGTTCCGCCGCCTCAGCGCTGTCGGCTCCGGCGACGGCCTCTTCGGCCTCGGCGATCGCGTTCCGGGCCTCCTCGCTGTCCTCGGTGAACCGGCGGATATCCCAGGACTGGAGGACGTTCACGTTCCCGTCGGTCGCCCGGCCCATGGACGCGACGGTGAACTGCTCGGCCTCGACGTCGTCGTAGTTGAACTCCGTCATCTCTGGGGCTGCCCCCTCGACGGTGATCTCGATCGTGGTCGTTCCGCTCTCGATGTCCAGGTCCTGCTCGAAAGACGACGACCCGTATTCGTTGGTCTCGAGCGTCCGGCCCTGTTCGAGTGTGGTGACCGTCCAGGACGCGCCCTCAAGTTCGGTGTCTCCCCGGAGCGTCCACTGGTCGGGGGCGTCCGCGAACGGCTCCTCGATGGTGATCGTCATCGATACGTCCTCGCCGACTTCGGTCGCGTCGGGTGCTTCGCCCGCAATCGTGACTGCTGTCACCGTTCCGGCTGTCACGAGTGAGACGGCCAGCAGCAGCCCCAGCGCGACGGCTTCAGAAGAGTGGGTCCAACTCATCTTCTTCGTCTTCGACTAACTCCTCTAAATTATCTTCGCTCTCCTGGCGGATATCGTCGATGTTCTCCTGTGCCTCGATTGCCACCTGCTGGAGTTCCTTGATGCGGGGCACGTTGTGGACCCCCGACAGCAGGACTGCGGCCGCCACGTTGGGTTCGTCCAGCGGGTAGTCCCCGCCACGGACCTCCATGCTGCCGGTCTGTTCTTCGAGCCACTTGCGGCCCCGTTCGATGCCTTTCCTGTTGAGGTGCTCGGGTGGGCCCGAGATGACCAGCAGCGCGCGCTCGGCACCCTCGATTTCACAGGGCAGTGTCAGCCGGCCCAGCGCGGCCTTTCTGACGAGCGACGTGATTCGGTTGGTCGTGTTGGCACTCTCCATGCCGCCGTCGTCGTCACCCGTGAACCGCGAGAGGAGCCCGCCGGAGCTGGTGTCGACAGATTCGGCGGCGTATCCCACGGTGGAGACGCCGCCGTCGGTGAGGGTGTTGATGATCTCCGAGGAGTCGACGACGCTCTCGGCGACGTCGTCGCCGTGTCCGATTTCGCCGGCGCCAAAGAGGACGCCAAAGCGGCGGACGATTTCGTCGTTGATCTGTTCGTAGCCGCCCTCGACGGATTCGCCGGTTTTGCGCCAGGCGTCGTTGTCGAACACCAGGAGGTTGTCGACTTCGCGGACGAACGTCTGGAACGAGCGGGCGGCGTTGAGCGTGTAGATGCCGCCCTCGTCGCCACCGGGGAGGATCCCGAGCCCGTAGACGGGTTCGGTGTAGATGCGTTTGAGGTGTTTCGCCAGTACCGGCGACCCCCCCGAGCCGGTGCCCCCGCCGAGACCGGCAACGATCAGAAACGCGTCGATTTCGTGGACCGGGATGCTGTCGATGGCGCCCTGGATTTCGTCGATGTCTTCCTCGGCGATTTCGGCGCCGAGTTCGTTGTCGGCGCCGACGCCGTGTCCCTTGACCCGGGCCTGGCCGATGAGGACCCGGTTGTCCTGGGGGATGCGGTCGAGCCCGAGCAGGTCGGCCTTGGCGGTGTTGACCGCGACGGCCGACCTGACGATCTCACTCCCCGTGCGCTCGTCGTACTCGAGGAACTTGTCGACGATTTTCCCGCCTGCCTGCCCGAAGCCGATCATCGCGAGTTGCATGAGCTATAAACTGAAAATATGCCAACGCACGCATAAGTTTTTTGCCCGTATATCTCCGCTCAGAACAACAGATCCGTCGTCACAGCCCTCTCAAGCGGCAAAACTGGTCAAAGACAGATCCGGTCCGGGTGACCAGCGACAGCCAAAATGTTTGCGCCCGGGTTTTACATTCCGGACGGGCGAACGGGCGTGTATGAACGTACTGGTAGTCGGCGGCACCGGCTTCATCGGACAGCGTCTGTGTGCCGAACTCGCAGAGCAGGGCCACGACGTGACGGCGCTCTCTCGGAATCCCGATTCCGGTGATCTTCCCGACGGCGTCGACACGGTGATGGGCGACGTGACCGCATACGACTCCATCGAGACACACTTCGAGGGCCAGGACGCCGTCGTCTACCTGGTCGCGCTCTCCCCGCTGTTCGAACCGTCTGGCGGCAACGACCGCCACGAGGAGGTGCACCGCGGCGGGACCGAGAACAGCCTGCGCGCCGCCGAGGAACACGGCGTCGAGCGGTTCGTCCACCTGAGCGCGCTCGGTGCCGACCCCGACGGCCCCACCCACTACATCCGCGCGAAGGGACGGGCCGAGAATCTCGTCCGCGAGTCGGACACGGAGTGGGTGGTCTTCCGTCCCTCGGTCGTCTTCGGCGAGGGCGGCGAGTTCGTCTCTTTCACCAAGCGGCTCAAGAAACTGTTCGCGCCCGGGCTCCCGGTCTATCCGCTGCCCGGGGGCGGCCGGAAGACCCGTTTCCAGCCCGTCTGGGTCGGCGACCTCGTGCCAATGATTGCGGCCGCCGTCGCCGAGGACGAACACGTCGGGGACGTCTACGAGATCGGTGGCCCCGAAGTGTTGACTCTCCGGGAGATCACGCGGCTGGTCTACGACTCCGAGGGCAAGTCGATCTCGATTGTCAGCCTCCCGATGGCGCTCGCCGGCGTCGGGCTGAAGGCACTCAGTGTCGTCCCGGGATTCCCGATGGGTGCCGACCAGTACCGCTCGCTGCAGTTCGACAACACCACTGACGACAACGACACCGACGCGTTCGGCGTCGATCCCGCAGCGACGCGGACGCTTGCCGACTACCTGGGTGTCTAGGGGCTGTCGCGGGGCCCCAGTCCGTCTTCGACAGCCCCGGGACCGGCGGCCGGTGAGCGTCTCCGGTTGCCGTGTGGTTCCCTGGGTGTCCGACGCGGTCACGCCTCCAGACACGCCGCGACGACGCGGAGCAGTCCTTCGCCGCGGACTTCCTCGGCGAGCAGCGGGACCCGGCGCACCTCGTGGCCCCTGAAGAGATCCTGTGAACGCTGGAGTGCGGTCTGCTGGACCTGCCAGCGGCGCCGACAGAACTCGCAGTCGGTGTGGTTGGGTGCGACGAAGTCGGCGTCGACGTCCGCCACCTCGTCGGGGTCCTGCATGACGCGGTTGACCACGATGGTCCCCACGGGAACGCCGAACTCCGCCAGGCGGTCGAGCAGGCGCTCGGCCTCGAGGACGCTCAGTTCCTCGGGCACCAGGACGACACGGAAGTCCGTCCGGTCGGGGTCGCGCAACACCGCGCGGAACCGCTCGACGCGCTCGGAGAACTCGCGGAGACTGTCGATCCCCTCGTCTTGCTGGTCCTCGTCCCCGAGGACGCCCTCCAGCATCCCGCCCATCTGTTCGCGGAGCGTCAGCAGTTTTCCCACCATCGAATCGAGCATCTCGGGGAGTTCGAGCAGACGGAGGGTGTGCCCGGTCGGCGCGGTGTCGACGACCACGCGCTCGAACCGCGGGTCGTCCATGTACTCGAGCAGGAGGCGGATGGCTGCAGCCTCGTCGGACCCGGGCATCGAACTCCCGAGGGGGTTTGCGGCGTCGCCGCCCAGCAGTCCGGCGAGTGGACTGGAACCGCCCCCGTCACCAGCACCGCCGAAGGGACCACCGGCGAGGGCGTCCTCGGGATCGATCTCTGCCGCGAACAGCGGGATGTCCTCGCGGACGCGCCCGGGGTCGGCCGGAACCGGAGTCTCGAGCGTGTCCGACAGCGAGTGGGCGGGATCGGTCGAGACCACCAGCGTCGCTGCGCCGCCGCGGGCGCTCGCGAGCCCGGTCGCGGCCGCCATCGTCGTCTTCCCGACGCCACCCTTCCCGCCGTAGAGGACGTACTCGGGGGCGTCGACGCCGGCCGGGACCGCCGCTCCGTCGACATCCTCGACTGGTTCTACTTCCAGGTCCATACCCGGGATAGCGGCCCGGGGATTGTGTACCCGTCGAAAACCGGTTCCACCAGCAGACTATCGGCTGCCGTCACTGCCGGGAAGACCGCGCCTCCCTGACGTCGGCGCCGTCGCGCAGCTTGTCCTCACAGTTCGGACAGACGCGAGGACCCTCGTGTTCCTCCGGCGTGAACACTCGGACGTACCGTTCCGTAACGAAGCCGCCGCAGTTTTGACAGACCGGCATCACTCGGTACGCTCTTGTCGGTCTGTAAAAATCTTTTGACAACTAGGTCTTTTGCCGCAGTTCCGCGGCCGTCTGTGTCACCCGAACGGCCGGCCGTGATCGTCCCAGAACGCGGCGATCTGTCCCGGCAGAAACTCCGGTGTCAGCCGGACGAACTCCTCGCGCTCGCCGGGCGAGAGGTAGGTGTGGACGCTGTGGCGTGCCCCCGGCACGTTTCGACGGCCCACCAGCGCGCGCACGCCAACCTCGTCGACGCCCCTGACGACGCGGCCGATGGCCTGCCGGGCGCGTCGAACCGCCGGCACCGTCAGCGCGTACTCGAAGGCGAACTCTTCGCCGAAAGCGCCGGCGTAGGCACGCCGGACCGCACGGACCCGGGGAGAGCCGATGTTGACCAGTGGCACGCCGACGACGCCACAGCAGTGGAGTTTGTCGCCGTCGTAGTCGACCCCCTCGGTGAGCGTCCCGCGGGTGCTCGTCACCAGCACTTTCCCCTCGCCACGGAAAAAGCGCCGTTTCAGCTCCTCGGTCGCCTCGTTGGTGGAACTCTCGTCGACCAGCACCGGCCTGTCCACGACGTCCGCGAGGTAGCTGCCGGCCCAGCCCGCTTCCCGGTAGTTGGGCATGGCCAGCAGGACGTTGCCGGGCGAGCGCGCGAGCGTCCGGAGGACGTGTGCGTACTCGTCGCGGGTCTGGTTCCAGGCCGCCGGGTCGTCGTTTTCCGACGGGTCGCCGCGGTTGTGCGCGGTGAACGGTGCCGCGTCGACGATCCAGCTCGCGCGGTTCTCGGCCGGGAAGGGAAGGTCGTAGGTCCGTTCGACGACGGGCCGTCCCCCGTCGCGGAGCGCCTCCAGGCCCGCCACCTCCGCGAACACCTCGAGCGGTTCCAGCGTCGCGCTCATCAACACGCCACCGCCCAGCCCGTCGAACACCTCCTGTAGCGTCTCGCCGGGCATACACTCGAACAGGACCAGCCCGGCCGTGTACTGGCCCTGCCAGGGTTCCTCGACGCTTTGCTCGTCGGCCGGGGAGTGTTCGAGCGCGATTTCCCGGAGGTAGCTCGCGTGGTCGCGCTCCCACCAGCGTCCCGCGATGGCGCCGACAGCCGTGCAGACGGGAGTGCGTGCCAGCCCCAGGTCGTCGATCGCGTCCTCGACGGCCGCGCCGATCCCCGAGAGCGACCGCCACAGACCGCCGGTGTAGCCCTCGTTTTCCGCCCACGTCGTCAGTTCGTCGGCCTCGACAGTCTCGGGGTCGCGCAGCGGAATCTCGATGTCGCGGTCGGGCAGTCCCGCGGTCTCGCCCGCGCGCCACCCGCGGCCGAACTCGGCGTCGAGGTGCGCGGCGACGCGGTCGTCGAGCCACGCCAGCAGGTCGTCGTAGAAGTCACGGGCGCGCTCGACGGCCTCCAGGGGTACCTCGCGGCTGGCGAGCCGGTCCTCGACCTGTCGCTTGTGGTCGCTGCTCTGTCGCGCACGCGTCAGGAGGACCCCACAGTCGTTGCGGGCCCGCTTGAGTGTCGCCCGCCCCAGGCGGTCGGACAGCAGGTCCCGGACCCGCTCCTCGAGACGGTGGGCCTCGTCGACGACGACGAACGTCTCCTCGTCGAGAATCGCCTCCAGCAAGGGCCGCGAGTCGGGGTCGAACAGGTGGTTGTAGTTGCCGACGACCACGTCCGCGGCCTCCAGCAACACCCCCATCACGCGGTGGGGACAGGTCCCCCGTTCGGTGGCCTGCGGGAGGTACTCTTCGGGTGTGAGGACGGACCGGTCGCCGGCGGCAAAGTCGACCGGCGAGCCCCTGTTGCGGGCGTACCAGTCGGCCTCGAACGGACAGTAAAGCGGCGACTCACCCTCGGCCATCGAGTCGGGAGCGCTGGGCTGGCTGTGCCGGTACGGGCTGGTTGCGCCGGCTGTCGCGAGCGTTTCTTCCTCGAGGGTGTGCTGGCCCGGCCCGTCGGGGCGGGCGTGTTTCGCGAGGTCGCTCGCGCGCTGGGGGTCCCACCAGATATCCTCGGCACCACCCACGGCGGCCTCGGCGACCGCCCGCTCGTCGTTCCGGCCGTCGCTCTCGACGAGACCCGCCGTGTTCTCGCGGAGGTCCTCACACCGGTCGTGGGTCCCGACGTGGTCGGGGAAGACCCCCTCGCGGCCGTACGGACAGAGGTCGCGCTTGCCGACCAGCGAGATTCCCGCGAGGGGCTCCTCCAGGCCGGCGTTCATCACACGGAGGTCCGCGACGAACTGCTCGAGTTGCTGTTTGACCGGCGTCACGACGACCACGCGCTCGTAGTCGCCGTGCCGGACGAGCGTCGCGCCGGCCGTGAGCGCGGCCATCGTCTTGCCGGTCCCGCAGGGTCCCTCGAATGCGAGGTAGCCGTTCGCGCGCCCGGCCTCGATGGCCGACTCGATTGCGTCGGCCTGGTTGTCGTAAGGCTCGTCGAACCCGAAGTAGGACCGCCAGTGATCCCCGAGGGAGTCCGCGTCTGCCATTCGTGGTACCTGTGGTTCCCTCGGGTTTGAACCCACGGATTCGCAGGTCGGAGGTATATATCCCCCGGCGCACGTACCCAGATGGGATGCGACGGCGACGGGTGCTGGCTGCAGTCGGAGCGGCCGTCCCCCTCGCGCTCGCGGGCTGTCTCGACGGCGGGACCGGCGGGCGCGACACCGACGGCGGGACGGTCGGAACCGCCAGCGACGGGACCGACGCCGCCGAAACCAGTGGAAACGGGACGCCGTCTGGTGGCTCGACCGACGGGGACGGCGACAGAACGGACTGGCCGTCGGGACCGTACGCCGACTACGGGACGTCGCGGGTCCACGTTCGCACGCCGGAGGGAGACCGACTCGGGACGGTGCTGGCGGCGGTGGCACGGACCCCCGATCAGCGGTATCTCGGGCTGAGTGACGCCGATTCCCTGCCCGAGGACGGCGGCATGCTGTTCGTGTACGGTTCGCCGGCCGACCGGACGTTCGTCATGCGCCGGATGGATTTCGGGCTCGATATCGTCTACGCCGACGGCGAGAGAGCGATCACCTCGATCCACCACGCGCCAAAACCGCGGGCCAGCGAGGACGGCACCGAACAGCGCTATCCCGGGCACGGCCAGTACGTGCTGGAACTACCCTACGGGTGGACGACCCGGCACGGCGTCGAGGCGGGCGACCTCCTCGAGTTCGGGTTATGAGAAGAACTCGGTCAGCCGGTCGGCTGCCGTTTTGATCCGGTCGGTCGTCAGCGAAAAGCGGATCCACTCGCTACGGGATTCCCCGAACGTCTCGCCGGGCATCCCCGCGACGCCGCCCTCGTCGACGAGCCGTTCGACGTTCTCGAACGTGCCGGGGTAGTCCGGAAACCGCGCCACGACGTAGAACGCGCCCTCTGGTTCCGTGTACTCGGCGCCAGCCGCGTCCAGCGCGTCGGTGAAGGTGTCGACGCGCCCGGTCAGTCGCTCGCGGTTCGCCTCGTAGTAGCCAGGGCCGGTGTTGCGGAGCGCGTGGAGGACGGCCGCCTGTGCCGGACGGGACCCTGTCACGTTCGTCAGCATGTGCCGGGTACGAGCGTCCTCGAGGAGCCCGCCGGTCGGGCCATCCGGGTCGGGAAAGACCGCGTAGCCCACCCGCCAGCCCGTGATGGCCATCGTCTTCGA
This sequence comes from uncultured Halobacteriales archaeon, assembly GCA_964471665.1. Lineage (GTDB taxonomy): Archaea > Halobacteriota > Halobacteria > Halobacteriales > Haloarculaceae > SW-9-67-25. Next base: position 13,803 of record CAYYHG010000003.1, read on the forward strand.
GAAGGAGTTCGTCACCAGCCTGTTGGGGGAGTCGACCGAGAGTGCCGACGCGAACCGCCCGGAGTAGTCGAAGTGGTCGTACACCTCGTCGCTGACGAGCAGGGCGTCGTAGTCCTCGGCGACCCCGACCAGCCCCTCGATGGTCCCGGCGTCGTAGGTCACACCCAGCGGATTGTTCGGGCTGTTGACGACGATGACGGCCGTCGCCTCGCTCGCGGCCGCGCGGACGTCTGCGGGTTCGAGGTGGCCGTCCTCGGCGACCGGGACGAACGAGGTGTCGGCACCGACGAAGTTCGCCCGCCCCGCGTAGTAGGGATAGACGGGGTCGACGAGCACGACCTCGTCGCCGGGCATCTCCGCGAGTCCGCCGACCATCGCCAGGTGGTTGGCCTCGCCAGCGCCGTTTGTCACCACGATCTGTCGGCGGTCCACGCCCCGCCGCTGTGCGATTTCCTCCCGGAGTCCCCGGAGACCGACGCTGGCTGGATACTGGAAGTCAGCGGGGTCGGCGTCTGCGTAGGCGCGCAACCCCTCGCGCAACGCGTCGGGAGGCTCCCAGTCGGGACTGCCACTCACCATGTCGACGACGTCGCGTTCGGCCTCCGCCGCGTACTTGATCACGCGAAAGAACTGGGGCGTCTCGTAGTCCATACCACTCGGTGACGGGCGGGACTACCTGTCTCTTTCCGTCTTTGGTCGGTCTCTTCTGTGGCCCCGTGGCTTTTGTCTCCCGGGGACGACGGTCCGGCATGGAGACACACGCCGAGGACCGGCCGGTCGAGACCGAGGTCGGGGACGCGCTTCGGGCGGCGGGGGACACGGTGGCGGTTGCGGAGGGGGCGACCGGCGGACTCGTGACCACACTGCTGACCGCACCGCCCGGCGCGAGCGACTACCTGGACCGCGGGTACGTCACGTACGGCTACGACTCGCTCCGTGAGACGCTGGCGGTCTCCCGCGAGACACTCGACACGGAAGGTGCGGTGAGCGGGCCGACGACCCGGGAGATGGCACGCGCTGCCCGCGACCGGGCACGGACCGACTGGGGCGTGGCGACGGCGGCTATCGCCGGCCCGGGCGGGGGGACCGACGCCCGTCCAGTCGGAACAGCGTTCGTCGCCGTCGCGGAGGCCGCGCCCTGGGAGACCGAGCGATCCGACGCGACAGTGCGGCGCTACGGGTTCGACGGCACCCGCAGCGACGTCCGGGAGAGAGCCGCCCGGCAGGCCCTCCGCGACCTCCGTGCGGCCGTCGAATCCGCAGACGGCTCCGGGTCTCTGTGAGTCGTGTGGCCCGCGGTCCTGATCGTCGTGTCCCGTCGATCGGGGTCGACGGCCCAACGTTAATTATGCGGTGTCTCCACGTACGCTGTATGAAAGTCGTCCTGATTGGTGTCGGCCAGGCCGGCGGAAAAGTGACTCAGGCCCTCGTCGAGTTCGACTACCAGATGGGGTTCGGTGCCGTCCAGGACGCCTTTGCGGTGAACACGGCCAAGTCGGATCTGCAGGCCCTCGACGTAGACACGATGCTCGTCGGCCAGGACCGCGTGAAAGGCCACGGTGTGGGCGGAGACAACGAACTCGGGGCCCAGATCATGCAGGAGGAGTCCACGGAAGTGATGGACCGGCTGGCCGATCGGATCACCTCCGAGGCCGAGGCCCTGATGATCGTCGCCGGACTGGGTGGGGGCACCGGCAGCGGCGGGGCGCCGGCGCTCGCGAAGGAACTCCGACGGATCCACGAGATCCCGGTCTACGTGCTCGGCGTCCTCCCCGGCCGTGACGAAGGAGCCATCTACCAGGCCAACGCCGGCCGGTCGCTGAAGACGGTCGTCCGCGAGTCCGACGCCGCCCTCCTGATCGACAACGACGCCTGGCGCGAATCCGGCGAGAGCGTCGAGGAAGGGTTCGAGAAGATAAACGAACAGATCTCCCAGCGGGTGGGGCTGTTGCTCGCTGCCGGCGAGACGGTCGACGGCGTCGCCGAGAGCGTCGTCGACTCCTCGGAGATCATCAACACGCTCCGGGGGGGTGGCCTCGCCAGCCTCGGGTACGCCACGGCGGAGGCCAGCGACGACGCCGGCGAGAACGTCAACACCATCACCAGCCTCGCCCGGAGCGCGCTCCTGACGAGTATGAGCCTCCCGGACGCCGTCGAGGCCGAGGCCGGGTTGCTGGTCATCGCCGGCAGACCCGAGTCCGTCTCCCGGAAGGGCGTCGAGCGTGCCCGCAGGTGGATGGAAGAGGAGACCGGCTCCCTCCAGGTGCGTGGCGGCGACTTCCCGCTCGATACCGACCGCCTGGGCGCGCTCGTGTTGCTCGGGGGCGTCGAGCGGTCCAGCCGCGTCGAAGAGTTCCTCGACCGGGCACGGGAAGCGACGGCGGAAAGACGGCAACGCGACCCGACGGAGGCCTTCCAGAACGACGAACTCGAGGACCTCTTCTAGGCCAGGCTGGACCCGTCGAAGGCAGTCCGGTCGGCCTCCAGGTCCAGCAACTCGAGGATGGTGGGCGCGATGTCGTAGAGGTCGGCGTCCCCGATCCGGACCTCGGGGTCGTCGACGAACAGGCAGGCGTTGTCGAAGCTGTGCATCCCGTTTCTGGGTCCGGTGGCGAACACCTCGTCGCTACCCTTGAACCCGGCCTTGAGATCGAACCCGTGGTTCGGAATCACCGTCAGATCGGGCGCGATTTCGTCGTGTGGGCCCCGGAAGGCGGCCTCCTTGGTCTCGACGCGGTCGGCGACCGGCTCGCCATCCGGGCCGGTCAGGCTCTCCAGTTTCTCCCGGAGCCGGGCGCGTACGTCGTCGTACTCGTCTTCGGGCACGCTTCCGCGGGGTTCCCGCCCCTCCAGGTTGATGTAGAAGCGCCCGGGGATCAGCGAGTACGCGCGGGTGTCGTCGCTGATGTCTCCGAGTTCCTCGTGGTCGTCGGTCTCGAAGTCGAGCCACCCCTCGCGCCGGAGCCACTCGTTCAGGTGCACCTCGTAGTCGAGGGTCGTGAAGCCGTGATCCGAGGCGACGACCATCGTCACGTCGTCGTCGAGTGCCTCCCGGAGTTCCCCCAGGTAGCGGTCGATCTTCCTGTAGAACTCGAGGAACGCTTCTCTGTACTCGCCGTCGCGTTCGTAGTGTTCGAACAGGAAGTGGTTCACTCGGTCGGTCGTCATGAAGACGCCGAAAAACAGGTCCCAGTCGTCCTGGTCGACGTAGTGGCGGAAGGCCTCGTAGCGGGCGTCCAGCGTCTCGTGGGCGTCCTCGACGAAGTCGGTTTTGTCCTCGTCGTGACCGAGTTTCGCGTTGACGTCGATGCGGTAGTCGAGGCGCTCCAGAGACGACCGCAGTTCCTCGGGCCGGGCTGCCCTGTCGACGCTCGGGGAGAGAAAGCCCGACACCATCCGCTGGACGTCCTCCTGTGGTGGGAAGGAGACGGGCACGTTCAGCACCGTCGCCTGCCGGCCGGCGTCCTGCACGCGGTCCCAGAGGCGGGTCGCCTGGACGTCCTGGCCCATCGGGACGTACGTCTCGTAGGAGCCAGTTTCGCGGTCCTGGAAGCCGTAGACGCCGGTCTCGCCCGGGTTCACGCCGGTCGTCAGCGACGGCCAGCAGGCGCTCGACTCCGGCGGCACGATGCTGTCGATTGCCCCGCCGCTGCCGTCCCGTTCGATAGCGGTGAGGTTCTCGAACTCCTCGGGGTTGTCGGCGATGAGGCTGTACGGGACCCCGTCGATACCGAAGAAGGCGACACGGGGGTTCCCGTCGCCACGTAACCTGTCGAACAGACCCATGCGACGGGCTATTGGGGTGTCACACAAGAAGGTTCTTTTCCAGACCAGCAGTGTCGCCCCGTTTCTCCGTCCGCCTCGGTGGCACAAGAACTGTCGGAGTTCAGTTCGGTATGTCGCCACCCTGATACTGCCGGTTGCAGTTCTAGCAGTGCTCGGAGAGCGGCCGTCCACACGCCTGGCACGTCTCCTCGTCGGGGTCGTAGTTCGCCGGGACGACCGTCAGATGCGCCACGCCGAAGGCGGACGTCTCTGTGGTTGCCATCTCACTCACAGATACGCCCCGCGGACACAAGTAATTACCCATGCTCATAATACATCCGGAGCGGCCGTCGGTATTACCGGCGGGCATACGTGCTACCGAACCCCGGCGAGCCGGACGACGGTCTCTGCGTAGATCCAGCCGGCGGTGTCCTCGCGGTCGAAGATGAGGGTGCCGTCGCTGAACTCGACGGTCCGGTACCGGCCGGCCTGGTGTTCGGGGCTTTTGTCCTGCGGGCTGACGTCTTCGTGCATGCTCTCACGCCACGGGGACCGTGGACACCCCCCACTACGGGCTGGACACACGTATAAGGGGTGGACAGTACACGCGAATTCGGACCGTTGTATCCCGGCCGACGTAACTTTCGCTACCCTCCGAAGTGTTCTTCGTACAGTTCCTGTGCGTGTACGATAGCGTCCATCGCCGCCTCTCTGTCCTCCCAGCCGAGTGTCTCGACCGTCTTGCCCGCCTCCAGGTTCTTGTAGGTGTCGAAGAACTCGTCGATCTCGTCGCGGAGTTGCTGTGGGACGTCCGCCAGGTCCTGGATGTGGTCGTACCGGGGGTCTTCCGTCGGGACGGCGATGACCTTGTCGTCCTGCTCGCCGTCGTCGTCCATCTTCATCAGGGCGACCGGCCGAGCTTCGAGGATACACCCTGGAAACGTCTGGTCCTCGACGAGCACGAGCACGTCGAAGGGATCCTCGTCGTCGTAGTACGACCGCGGGATGAATCCGTAGTCGGACGGGTAGTGGACGTTGCTGTGGAGCACTCGGTCGAGAACAACGCCGGGGAGGTCTTTGTCGTACTCGTACTTGTTGCGTTCGCCCTTCAGACACTCTATGACCGCGTAGATTTCCTCGGGCGGGCTCGGTCCGGTCTCGAGGTCTTCCCAGAGATTCGCCATCACTCAATCGTGTGCGAAGGCATCAAAAACTACTTTCGGTTCCTCTGCCCATGGCCGGTACAGGCACGGTCACGACACGGACGTCACCACGCAACGAACACGTGGTACTCCTTATGTTTAGATTCGTCCCCGCCGAGAAGACGGCACAGCAGGTCTGAACGGTGCATTCTATTTTGCCAAAGGTTAAATGCTTCCGTGACGTCCATTCTAGTATGTCAGAGGCACAAACAGTTGCCGAGACGCCAGGTCTCGCACGGGAACTCACCGCATTCCAGCGAAACATCCTGACAATCCTCGCAGAGGAGCCACGCTACGGGCTCGCGATCAAGCGGGAACTCGAAACGTACTACGACGACGACGTCAACCACGGGCGGCTCTACCCCAATCTGGACGACCTCGTCGAGATGGGCCTCGTCGAGAAGAGCGAACTGGACAAACGCACCAACCAGTACGCTCTGACCGACGAGGGGTACCAGGCGCTGCTCGACCAGCTCGCGTGGACGTTCGACAAGATCATCACCGACGACGACCGGGCCGCCGACCTCGAGGACCTCGTCGACAGGTTCCGGTAGACCGCTCTACCGCCCGTCGAGGCTCTCCAGTACCAGTTGCACCGACTCCTCGACGACCGCTTTCTGGTTGTCCGAGGGAAACGCGTTCCGCGGGAAAAACTCCGTCAGAAACTCCTGTCGTTCCGCGCGGGTCAGATCGTCGATCGGCTTGGCGTAGTGGTTGCTGGCGAACGCGGCCAGCGCCTCGGCGTTCGCGCCGTGGACGTCGCCGTGTCGCTCGGTCACCTCCCGCGCTATTTCCCGGTTGTGGTCGGCAACGACCCCCCACTCGTCGGTCTCGCCGGGTCCCTCCAGGGGGCGCTCGATCCCGCGGTCGACGTCCTCGATCAGGTCCGGCCGGACGGTGCCGTCGACGACCCACTCCGAGGGATAGACGACGAGGGTCGCACGCTCCTCCTCGCGAACGCGCGCCGTGAAGTTGCAGTCCGCGAGCAGATCGGCGCGGGCCTCCCGGTAGGCCGCCGCTTCGTTCTCGTCGACGGCGTCGCGGGCGAGTCGCGTCAGCCGCTCGGCCTCGTCGAGGACCTCGTCGGGGACTTCCGGATCGGACCCCCCTCTGTTCTCCTCTGGCCCGTCAGTGTCAGGCATCGTCCAGCGCCTCGTTTGCCTGTTGGTCCGCCCGGTCGTTTATCTCCCGCGGAACGTGCGAGAGCGACCACTCCTCGAAGGACTCGAGCAGTTCCCGGACACGGACGCGGTACTCGCGCAGGTCCGGATCGGTGACGCCGTACTCGCCACGCACCTGCTTGACGATCAGTTCCGAGTCGCCCCGGACGTCGACTTCGTCGTAGCCGTACTCGGCAGCGACCGCCAGGGCGCGGACGAGTGCCTCGTACTCGGCACGATTGTTCGTCGTCTCGCCGATCCGCTCGCCCCCCTCCGTGACGATCCCGTCGCTCGTGACGACGACCCACCCGACGGCGGCCGGTCCCGGGTTCCCCCGTGCAGCCCCGTCGAAGTAGACGTGTGCGCGACCCCCCTCCTCTCTGAGCAGTCCCTCGAGCCGTTCCGCGCTCGCACCCTGGATCACGACCTTCCCGTCGTAGGCGACTGCCGTTGCACCCTCGGAGCACGCGCGCCACTGCTCGTGGTCGGTATTGCCCGGTAGGATGTCGACACCTGCGCTGGCCAACCGTTCGCGTGCCTCCTGAACGTCACACTCGAGAACCGGCATCGACGTTTACCTCACCGTTCCACCTACAAATATTTTCGTCTTGATACAGACGTACACACACCCGACGCGCCGCCGTCTTTCGGTTTTTCGCCTTCCGTTGGCCACGATAGAACAGAAGGCAAAAGATTTTTGTCCAAGGATTTAAGTCCATCCCTCCTACTACTAAAAAAGTGCGATGACACGGTCCAGCCGTCAGAGGGAGCGCGAGCGCGAGTCCGAAAGTGACCCTGACGAACGGGAGGATGTTCGTGATTGTCCGGAATGTGGATCAGAGAACCTCATAAAGAGTTCCGACCGGGGAGAACTAATCTGTAACGACTGTGGCCTCGTCGTCGAGGAGGGCAACATCGACCCGGGGCCCGAGTGGCGCGCCTTCAACCACCAGGAGCGCCAGGAGAAATCGCGCGTCGGGGCGCCCACGACCCAGACGATGCACGACAAGGGTCTGACGACCACCATCGACTGGAAAGACAAGGACGCCTACGGGCGGTCGATTTCCTCGAAGAAGCGCAGCCAGATGCACCGGCTGCGCAAGTGGCAAGAGCGCATCCGTACCAAGGACGCCGGCGAACGGAACCTCCAGTTTGCCCTCTCCGAGATCGACCGGATGGCGTCCGCGCTGGGTGTGCCCCGGTCGGTCCGAGAGGTGGCGAGCGTCATCTACCGGCGCGCGCTCAAGGAAGACCTCATCCGCGGCCGGTCGATCGAGGGCGTCGCCACCAGCGCCCTCTACGCGGCCTGCCGGAAAGAGGGGATTCCCCGGAGTCTCGAGGAGATTTCGGACGTCTCGCGGGTCGAACGCAAGGAGATCGGTCGGACCTACCGGTACATCTCGCAGGAACTCGGCCTCGAGATGGAACCTGTCGACCCCAAGAAGTACGTCCCGCGCTTTTGCTCGGAGCTCCAGCTTTCCGAGGAGGTACAGACCAAAGCCAACGAGATAATCGAGACGACCGCCGAGAAGGGACTGCTCTCGGGCAAGTCCCCCACCGGTTACGCTGCCGCGGCGATCTACGCCGCCTCGTTGCTCTGCAACGAGAAAAAGACCCAGCGCGAGGTCGCCGACGTCGCCCAGGTGACCGAAGTGACCATCCGGAACCGCTACCAGGAACAGATCGAGGCAATGGGCATCCACAGCTAGCGGTTCTGTCCGGTTTTCACCCTCGAAACTGCTACCTTAGCCAGCGACTGTCCGGCTCGCGTCGAGAGCCTTCCGGGCACGCGTCGGACCGTCCGACGTCCCACGCGCGGTTGCCACCCGGCGGGACATTGATAGGCCCCTCCCACATAGCGGTGCGTAGATGCGCCTCGCGGAGTTCATCGAGGGGTTCGAACGCGACGAGAGCGCCGAACGGCGCCGTCTCGCCCGCGAGAAGTCCTACGCCATCACCGACCACCTCGACGACGTCGAGCGCCAGTACGAGGCTGTCGTCCAGGGGGACTCGCTGTTCGGGTCGACCGCTCCCGAGATTTTCGTCGGGCGGTCGAACTACCCCGACGTCTCGACGGGGCTTCTCTCGCCGATGGACCGCGAGGCCGATCCGACCGACTACGCCACCACCGGCGAGTGGTACCGTCGCGGCCTGGACATCGACGACGTGCTCCAGCGCCGGACTGGGCTGCTCAACTCCACGCGGTCCTCGAACGTGAACGTCGAAGACGTCTGGGACGGGTTCGTCGGCGTCCAGCGGGAGGTCGCCATCGCCGATCACCCTGTCGACGTCGAGGTCGGCCTGGCGGAGACCCCAGAACTCGATCTGTCGCTGGACGACATCCGGACGCCGACCGGCCCGCGTGCCAGCGCCCGCGAGGCGGACCTCGCCGAGAATCCCCACGTCCCCCGGCCGGTAGAGAAAACTCTCGAGGACGACGACTGGCGGGCCGAGGGCGCGATGACATACCTCTACCGGCGGGGGTTCGACGTCTACGACATCAACACCGTCCTCTCTGCGGGCGCGCTCGGGCGAGGCCGGGACCGACGGCTCGTCCCGACGCGCTGGTCGATCACGGCCGTCGACGACACCGTGAGCCAGTACCTCCGGGGCACGCTCCGCAACGCCCCGAGCGTCGACGAGGTACAGGTCTGGTACAACGAGTACATCGGCAACGACTACTGGGTGGTTCTCGCGCCCGGCAACTGGGAGTTCGAACTGGTCGAACTCAAGGCGCCCGGGAGCGTCTGGAACCCCCGACCCGACGGCGACTACTACCTGGCCGCCGACAGCGAGGGCTACGAGGGCCGGACTGCCTACGTCGAGGAAACCTCCGGCGCGTACTACGCCTCGCGACTCGCCGTGCTCGAACACCTCGAGGAGGTCGGCCGGCAGGCCACCTGTCTGGTGATCCGCCACGCGAGCGAGTCCTACTGGGCGCCCGTCGGCGTCTGGCAGATCCGCGAGGGCGTCAGGCACGCCTTCGAAGGCGAGCACGCCACCGCGGAGACGTTCCACGACGCCGTCCACGGGCTCGAGTCGGCGCTGCCCGTCTCGCTCGCCGCCCTCCGGCGCAAGTCCGAACTGGTCGCCGGCGTCCAGTCACAGCTCTCGGAGTTCTGAACGTACGGCCGCGGGGAGCGTTCAGACTGTTTCGACAGCGTGTTCGGAGTCCCGCAGCGTCGAGAAGGCGGCGTCGACGAACTCGCCGGTGTCCGCGACGATGTCGGCCCAGGTCTCGTCGTCCGGCGCCAGCCCGACCAGCCGCGCGACGCGCATGATCGAGACGTGATAGACGCGCTGGCGGCCGGGTTCGGCCTCCCAGACGACCACGTTACAGGGAAAGATGGCCCCGATTCGCTTCTCGGAGCCATCGAGCGCGCGGTCGGCCATCGACGGGTTGCACGCCCCCAGGACGTAGTAGGGGTCACGGTCGGCGTCGACCTTCTCGTTGAGCAACTCCGACGGAGAAAACTCGACAGGGATCCCGAAGCCTGCGTCCAGACAGACCTCGCGGACGTACTCGATTGCCTCCCCGTGGTCCATCGCGAGAGCGACCTGCTCCTCTCCGACGTCGTCGGGGTCTATCTCGGCAGGATCGACTGGCAGTGCCATACACCGGGAGACGGGCGACGGGGACAAAAGGAGTCCGCTGTCACTCTTCGGCGGTCGGCACCGGACCGGTCCCGATGGCGTCCTCCACGGCGCCGAGAAACTCCTGGCGGGTGGCGAAGTACGACTGGTCGACGTCCGCGAGTACGTCCGCCAACTCGCGGGGTCCGTCGGGTGTCCGGACGGTGGTGTCGCCCTCGCGGTCCGCAACCGTGCTCTTCTCGACGCCCCACATGAGTCGCTCGGCGATCCTTGCCACCGGCGCCCCCTCGACGGGTTCGCCCTCGCCGAGGGGCACTGCGGGTTCCTCGTTTTCCTCGTCGTCTGCCATGTGCGGAGGTTCTGTCCCGCGGTGATTAGAGCTTTCGATACCGACAGTCCTGCCGTCACCACGAATCCGGCGTCTGACGCCCGTCTGACGGGTAATTTTGTAGATGTCACGCGTACGCGTGAGTATGACCAGTATGTCCGATGTCTACGCTGGGGGGGTGGGGACTGCCACGAACCGGCGACGGCGCCTCCTTGGTGCAGGGCTGTTCGCGGTCGGGACGGCGATGGTCGTCGGTGCCATCCCGGTCGCGACGACGGAGGTGGCTACCGGATTCGGGCTCGGCGTCTACGAGGCGCGGGAACTCGGCGGCGTGCTGGCGGGACTGGGCCTGCCGGCGGTCTTCGTCGGTATTTTCAGCGTTCTGCCGGCGGGCGGGACCACGCGTGCGGCGGCGGCCATCGGCGCGAGCGTCGCCGTCCTCGGCGTCGCTGTTTTCGCGACCGCGTACCCCTACAACTGGATCTCGAACGCGCCGACGCTCGCCCTCGCGACGACGGGCGTCTACTCGCTCGGAACGCTCGTGACGTTCTGGTGTCTGTTCGTCGGACTCGCAACGTTCAAGCGCCGGAACGACCCCGGTGGGACCGCCCGGATCGAGCTCACCGACGAGGGAACCGTCCGCGTCGTCACCGACGAGCGCGACAGCCGACTTCCGGGCTTTGGAAGCGTCGCCACGTTCGGATCCGACCCCGACGGTGAGGTCGACACACAGACCAACCGCGAGACCGGGGGGACGGTCGGCGGATCCCGACCTCTGGACGAGGACGCGACGATACTGAAAGACTCCTCTGGCTCGGACAGCGCCGGGACAACCGGCGGAGCGAGCGACCCGACACCGGCAAGTGACGGCGCAGGCGACGTGCAGTCACAGACCACGGGTCCACAGGAGAACGATCCAGCAGCGGCCAGTGCGGACGTCCACGCGGCAGTCCACGACCGGGGTCGTCCCGACGAGTACTGTGGCAACTGTCGCCACTTCGAGTACGTGCGTGTCGACGGCGAGATCACCCCCTACTGTGGGTTCCACGGCAGCCTCCTCGAGGACATGGAGGCCTGCGACCAGTGGGAATCGAACAGCTGATGCGGACTGCCGTGGCTGTTTTCAGATGCTACAACGCCCAGTAAGTAATATTCTGGCTAGAAATTACAATAAATTCTAGAAAACCAATGCTATCGTCTTCTGGAATATTTCGGTCTTTGAGACGAATGACTTCGAGTTCGTCGAAAACAGCGGTGTTCCTAAAAAACACCTTACTTCGGACAGCTGTTCGTCTCACCGAGGCCACGAGTACCACCCTCACAGTCCCGACACACGTGGAGGGTTGAGACGCCGCGTTCGGAGCGGATCTTAACAATTTTATATATATATACATTTAAATATAAATTTAGTCTTCGATCAGTCAATGTATTTTCATTAAGCTAACGGTGTGGCCGGATGGTACAGCACTTCCAGTTTCTCGTGTTTTGATCCAGCGGTAGAGAGATTATACCGGTCGACGGAAGCCCTGATACTTTCAGCCGGGAACAATGAGCGAGACAAGAAACCCAAGAGAGCAGAGACACGAGCGGAGAAAGCCCCCTCGCGTTCGATCCATCCCGGACGACGCAAGCACGCGAGCCAAGCGAGCGCGCACAGCGAGTCCCGGATGGTGAGCCGAGCGACGCGAGGCGAACGCAGTCGAGCGGCCGGGGGCTTCCAGGCGGGTCCGCACGACCGGAGCAGCAACTGCGTTACTTTCACAACTTCTCTATGCCGTTACGTCCGACTGAGAGGGAGCAAAAGGTACGTCGACCGGTATGGTTACACGATTAATCAAAAAAGATCTTTTCGGTAAAAAAGGATTTCCTTATATACACACACCCACTATCCTCGTTTGCTGACGCTGGACCACAGCGTTTCAGCCCATCCCCTCGAATTGCTCCGCTGGATCGATCGCACTGCCCGTCGCCTCCCACCCACCCCACCCCACCCCACACCATCACGTTTTTGCGTGTCTCCGGTTCCCCACCAGCGCTGTACGCCAGAGAGGTCAGATCCGGTAAATGGCTTACAGCAATCACTATCCCAGTCCTCGGTGACGACAGCCGTCCAGGTCCGTTCGGTCGGCGACTTGTAGCGTGCGATGAGGAGAGACGCGTTTCGATCGTCGGCCGGACCCCGGCTACATACGGCTCTGACCGACTGCGTAGTAGTGGTGGTCCATGTCGGCACTGTCGAGCGCGCGGTGACAGTCGACGACGACCACGTCGTCGAATCCGTCCCAGTCGATACGACCGAAGGCGTCGTGGGCGGTCGTCAGAACGACGGCGTCGACGTCGAGATCCGTCACAGCGTCGAGGGCGACGTTCGTGACCCCCTCGGGGGGGCTCTCTGTACAGACGGGATCACACGCGTACACACGCTGTGTGCGCGCAGCGAGGAGGCGCGCGACCGCCATCCCCGGTGAGGCACGCGTCTCGTCGACGCCCGGCCTGTACGTGAGTCCCAGAACCAGGACTGCACTGTCCTCGAGTGATCGGCCCGTGGCGTCGAGACAGTCCGCGACGCGCCCGAGGACGAACCCCGGCATCGCGTCGTTGACCGACCGGGCTGTCTGCAACAGCGGCGTCGGGGTCTCGAACTGGCTCGTGACGAAGTACGGGTAGTAGGGGATGCAGTGTCCACCGACCCCGGGTCCCGGGTCGTGGATGTCACAGTAGGGCTGGGTGTTGGCCGTCTCGATCGCGGCCGTCACGTCGACCCCCGCCTCGTCGGTCAGGGTGGCCAGTTCGTTCGCCAGCGCGATGTTGACATCGCGGTACAGCCCTTCGAACACCTTGACACACTCGGCGGTCGTGCAGTCAGCCACCGGGAGTATCTCGGCGCTGGTGATCTCACCGTAGACGAGCTCGGCCGCGCGGCGGCTCGCCGCGTCTGCGCCCCCGACGACCTTGGGATGTGTGCCCCGGATGTCCTGCAGTGCCCGCCCGCTCATCGTCCGCTCGGGGCAGAACGCCAGCCCGAACTCGCCGAGTTCCAGTCCACTCTCGCGTTCGAGACACGGAAGCAGGCGGTCGCGACACGTCCGCGGCGGCACCGTCGACTCGACGGCGACGAGGTCACCGGGCGCCAGACCCTCCGCGATGGTCTCGGCGACAGCGTCGACCATCGAGAGGTCGGGTTCGCCGTCCTCGACGAGCGTCGGGACGATGACGACGTGGAGGGACGCCTCCGCTGCGGCCGTGGCACCGTCTGTGGTCGCGCGCAGTCTGCCGGCCGAGACCTGTGTGGCCAGTTCCGCCGGAAGACCGGGTTCGCCAGTGACGGGACAGCCGCCGTCGGTGATCGTTGCGACCACCCGCTCGTCGATGTCGACCCCGACCGTGTCGCCGGAGACGTCGGCAAACACCGTCGCGAGCGGCAACCCCATCTTTCCGAGACCGTAGACCGCAACGGGGAACGCGCCGGCGGTGAACGCGTCGCGGACGGCAGCAGCGGACGCCGCCGCGTCGTAGAGTCGGTCGGGCCGTTCGCGCTGTGCTGTCACGGATTGCGTACCTCTGGAACGGCCTCCCGGGCCGGGTCGAGCGCTTCCTCGACCTGCGTGGCAATCTCGACCGCGCGGATCCCGTCGTGTCCGTTCGGCCGGGGTTCGGTCCCGTCTTCGACCGCGCTGACGAACGCCGAGAGTTCGTTGTTCAGAGGTTCGCCACTCTCGATGGTGGGCCGTTCGATGACGCTCTCGTGACGGAAGCGGACGTCGCCGTTGGTCGTGATGTACTCCGGGAGCGAGTGGCGATGCATCTCGACGGACTGATCCATGTAGTCGACGTTGATCTGGCAGTCCTCGGCGGTGATCGAGAGTTCCCGGATGCGCTCCTGTGTGATACGGCTGGCAGTCAGCGTGGCCACGAGTCCGTCCTCGAACTCGAGTTGTGCGATCACGTGGTTCCGATCCGGAACCCTGGACGCGGACACGTTCGTCACGGACGCGTCGGTCATCGAGAGCACGATGTCGATGTCGTGGATCATCAGATCGAAGACGACGCTCGCGGCGTCGTCACGGTCGACAGGAGGTCCCTGGCGGCGTGCCGCCACCGCGAGCGGCTCCGCGTCGGCGAGAACGTCCCGGAGCGCAATGATCGCAGGGTTGTACCGCTCCACGTGGCCGACCTGGACGAACAGGTTCGCCTCGTCGGCCCGAGCCAACAGGTCGCGACCCTCGTCGGGATCGACGACGAACGGTTTCTCGACGAGGACGTGTGTCCCGGCGTCGATGGCTTCGTGAGCAGCCGTCATGTGATGGCGGGTCGGGACTGCGATCGAGACGGCGTCGACAGCTCCCAGCAAGCGGGTGCGCGGGAGCGAGCGCGTCTCGAACTCCCGGGCGACGTCCCGTGCGCGCTCTTCGTCGACGTCGCTGACCCCGACGAGTTCGACACCCGGCAGCTGGTTGTAGATCCGCGCGTGATGATGTCCCATACTGCCCACACCGATGACACCACTGCGTAACTTCTCGGTCACGGAGGGAGATTACACCGTTCCGGGTTTTGTTATGACCTCCTTGTTCGGTGAGCACTGCTGGCCGGTTCGCCGTGCGCCCCGACCGTGCCAGGAGCGCGGATCCGATCGCACGGCCCACTCACAGACGAGAAATCCCCGATCGAATCCCCTTCAGACGGCCACAGCGGCTGTGAGGGATGGGAGTAACCAGCTTGTAACGTTGGTTTGAACTGTCCTATCCGGAGCGCTCCGGCGAACACATCCAACACTCTGCACACGGGACACGAGCGTGAAATCGCTATCAGAAGCGGCCGACATCGCACGGTTTCGGGCCGGACAAAAACTCCATAACAAAGCATATCGCTTCCTGATGGACGAACGAGACATGAGCAAGCCCCAAGAGTCACAGTCGCGGATCCCCATCGCTGCCCCGGAGATCTCCGAACGAGCCAAAGAGCGCGTCGAAGCAGTTCTGGAAAGTGGCTCGCTCGCAGCGGGCGAGGAGGTGCGAACGTTCGAAGAGCAGTTCGCAGACTACTGTGGGACCGACCACGCGGTCGCCGTCGCGAACGGCACGGCCGCTCTCCACACCGCACTCGTCGCGTCCGGAATCGGTGACGGCGACCGGGTGGTCACGACGCCGATGTCGTTCGTCGCGACCGCCAACGCCGTCAGGCTCTGTGGCGCCACTCCGGTGTTTGCAGACGTCGATCCCGAGACGCTGAACCTCGATCCCGACGCCGTCCGCGAGACGGTCGCCGACCGCGACGTCGACGCGATCCTCCCGGTCCACCTCTACGGGCTCCCGGCAGCGATGGACGAACTGGCAGCCATCGCCGAAACCCACGACGCCGTGCTCATGGAGGACGCTGCACAGGCACACGGGGCCAAGTACCGCGGCGATCACGTCGGTAGCCTCGGTGACGTCGGAACGTTCTCGTTTTATCCGACCAAGAACATGACGACCGGCGAGGGCGGGATGGTCGTCACCGACGACGAGACGGTTGCCGACCGGGCGCGGCGCTTTGTCAACCACGGTCGGTCAGGGTCTGGCGGACACACGTCACTCGGACACAACTTCCGGCTCACGAACGTGGCCGCCGCAGTCGGCCAGACACAGCT
Source organism: uncultured Halobacteriales archaeon (assembly GCA_964471665.1). Taxonomy (GTDB): domain Archaea; phylum Halobacteriota; class Halobacteria; order Halobacteriales; family Haloarculaceae; genus SW-9-67-25. The sequence continues at coordinate 29,478 of CAYYHG010000003.1, forward strand.
CGAGTTGCTTCCGTTCTTCGTCAGGGCACGCCGTGCGAACGCGTCCCGGCTCACCGAAGCCGCGCGCGAGGGTGACCTCGACGTGCCAGCCGATTCCCCGGACCGACGACACGCCTACCACCAGTACACTGTCCGCACGGACGACCGCGACGCGCTGGTCGCGCATCTCGACGAGTTCGGGATCGATACCAGTGTCTACTACCCGACGCCGATTCACGAGCAACCGGCCTACGACGGCTGGGATCCGGAGGTCCCCGTCGCCGAACGCGCAACTGAAACAGTCCTCTCGGTTCCGGTCCATCCTCAGCTGTCGCCCACCGACGTCGTCCGCGTCGCCGACGCGCTCGAGAGTTTCGGATCATGAAGGTCTGCTCTGTCGTCGGCGCACGCCCGCAGTTCGTGAAAGCCTTTCCCGTCTCGCGGGCGCTGGGCGGAACCCACGAGGAACTGCTCGTCCACACCGGGCAACACTACGACGAGGTCCTCTCGGGCGTGTTCTTCCAGGAACTCGACATTCCACCCCCGGAGTACAACCTCGGTGTCGGCTCCGGAACCCACACCGAACAGACCGCCGGTGTCATGCGAGGACTGGCACCGATCGTCGCCGACGAGGAGCCCGACGTCCTCGTCCTCTACGGCGACACCAACTCGACACTGGGTGGTGCTCTCGTCGGCGCGAAGACCGACATCCTGACTGTCCACGTCGAGGCGGGTCTGCGGAGCGGCAACCGCGAGATGCCCGAAGAGAGCAATCGCGTGCTCACAGATCACAGCTCCGACCTGCTGTGTGCGCCCACGGACGCTGCTATCGCGAACCTCGCCGACGAAGGACTGGACGAGCGTGCGGAGTGGACCGGCGATGTCATGTTCGACGCGATGCAGTGGGCCCGCGACGCCGCCACCCGAACGTCGACGGTGCTGACAGACCTCGGGATCGATCCGGGATCGTACGTCCTCGTGACCGTTCACCGGGCGAAAAACACCGACGACGCCGACCGGCTGCGAGCGATTCTGGACGGTCTCGACAGAGTCGACGATCCCCTGGTCTTGCCTGTCCACCCCCGCACCGAGGACCGCCTCCGGCGGTTCGGTCTCTGGGACCGCGCGAGACGACAGCTCCAGGTGGTCGATCCCGTCGGGTACCTGGACTTCGTCGCCTTGCTGGCGGACGCGCGGGCCGTTGGGACCGACTCCGGCGGCGTCCAGAAGGAGGCCTTTTTCCTCGATACACCCTGTGTCACGCTCCGGGAGGAGACCGAGTGGGTCGAGACGGTCACCGCAGGCTGGAACAGGCTGGTCGGTGCAGATCCGGACAGGATCGCCAGCGAGCTCGCCGACGCGACGGCTCCGGCGGTCAAACCTCAGCCCTACGGCGACGGCAACGCGGCCGCCCGTATCTGCGAGTACGTCGAACGCGCCGCCGGGGCAGCACCACAGCACTAAACGGGACGGTCCGGCTCGACGCTGGACGACTGCCTCCCGACTGCGGCGGTGACCAGTCGCTCGTAGAACTGGCCGGGCGACCCGACCCAGGCGTCCCGTTCCAGCGCGTGTTCGACGAGCCGGCGGTAACACCGGCGGTAGCCGGGAAATTCCGCGGCGTTGAAGTATCTCGGATGCCAGAGTGCCGACATTACGGCGCCGTTCTCGGCGGCCTCGGCCACCAGCTGTTCGCACGCACGGTCCGCGCGCTCGCGCTCCGTGTCGGGGTCCGGCAGAGCGGTTTCCATGAGTGTCAGCGGGAACACGAGGAACTCGTCCTCGAACGGTCGCCGCGGCAGAGAGCCGTACTCGAACCCGTAGTCGCTGCTGGAGCCGAGACTCGCGTCGTAGCGGAGGCCGAGACTGGCCTGGTTGCGCCAGGTCCGGGTTCCGTCGAGGCGGAGATAGTGCTGGCGACCGCCTAGTACTTCGCCGTCGAGGGCGGTTTCGACGGCGCCTTTCTCGTCGGCGAGCCGATCTCTGTCGTCGTGGGCCAGTATCGACCCGTGGAGGCCGACCTCCCATCCACCCTCGTCGAGGTCACGGATCACCGTCTCGATTGCGGGCCCGGTCACGTCGTACCGGCCCAGGAACTGTACCCACAGTCCGGGATCGAACCAGTCCCTGACTGATCCCGTACGGATCAGGTTGGGCTCCTCCAGAAAGTAAAACGCAGAACGGACGCCGAGTGTACGTTCGAGTGTCATTATCTCCTCGAACTGCCAGTACGGGTTGTGCCAGGGAAGGACCGACCGGAGGTGCGACACGGAACCCTCCCGGAGCGCGTAGTACAGCGCCTGGTGGCGCTTGTACGGCCGGTCGACGTCGTGTGTGAGACAGAGCGCGAACTCGTGGTCACCCAGCGCCCTCGCGTGGACCGATTCGAACTCGGCAGGCGTCAGGGCCGCAAGCGGGTGTCCGTCGTCGCTGGAGTCGATACCGGATTCGGGGGGTTCACACACGGTCGTCGGTCGGCGGTGGGTCCACATTCAGATGCCTGTTCGAGCGGCGTTCGACGAGCATGGCGACGACGACGAGTACCGGACAGAGAACAAACACCACGAGTCCGCCGAGCAGATCCATCCCCGGTCGACCCGTGACGAGCGCCCCTGCGACGAGTCCGAGGCTGCCGATCCCGACAATCCCAGCGAGCGCGTAGAGGACAGCGACAGGGCTAAGCCCGAACGCCGCGTCCGTCGACCGAAGCCGCCAGAGGAACCTGGTCCCCAGAAGCACCGACAGTCGCGGGACGAACGTGTGATACTGGATACCGCTCTCCTCGTCGCCGTAGACGGCAGACATTGGCACGTCGACGAGCCGTGCGTCGTGAGCGTTGAGACACACGAGGATGTCGTTTAGAAAGCCGTAGTCGTCGTAGAGGTCGTCGATATCGAGCCACTGGAGTGCCTCGCTCGAGATCGCGGTGTAGCCGTTCTGGGTGTCGGTCATCTGCCAGTATCCGCTCGCCACGCGAGTCAGGCCCGTCAGGAGCGCGTTTCCGAACAGCCGCCAGGTCGACATCTCGTCGCGCAGCTCGGCGGTTGCGAGTCTGTTTCCCTTGGCGTAGTCGGCCGCTGCGTCGACGATTGGATCCAACAACCGGTCGAGCTGGTCGGGATCCATCTGTCCGTCACCGTCCATCACGGCGACGACGTCCATTCCGTCTTCGAGTGCCGCTTTGTATCCGGTCTTGACCGCGCCGCCACGGCCCTGGTTGGTCTGGTGACGGATCGGGACAACTTCGGTCCCGGTGGCCTGACCGCCGTCCGGTGTTGGCTCCCTCCTCTCGCCGTCCGACGTCGACTCTGAGTTCGCGGCTTCGGTTCGGATCTCGGGTGTTGCTCGGCCGGACGTCTCCGCCGGCACCACGACTGCGACGGGCTGGTCCTCGGGTTCGACCGTCACCGAGGCTCGCCGTTCGATCACCTCCCACGTCCCGTCCGTCGAGCAGTCGTCGACCGGATAGGCCCGATCGACGAATGCGGGGACGCTGTCGAGGACCTCACCGACGAAGGCTGCCTCGTTGTACACTGGGACGACGACGCCGATACGGTGATCCCTGTACATCTCAGAAACTGGGTTCGGATCGAATGCGGTCTACCGCGTCGGCCGCTGTCCGACCGATCCGTGCTGCTGGCACTGACTCACCGACGGTCCTTGCGGTCATGTGGCCGATATTACTCCGACAGTCTGTATTGTAATCCAGTACTTATCCGACGAAACCGATCGAGACGACACAGACTCCCCGGATCTGGCTGTCCCCTGCGGTGCTGATATACCGGTCGACGTAACTTTTGATACTTCTCAGCCGAACGTTCCCGCCTGAAAGTATCAGGGCTTACGTCGACCGGTATACTGCCGGTCAGATCCGAACAGGTGTTTCCGGGTGCTCGACGTGACGCCATCGTGTCTCGCGGGGTGTGTTTCTCTCCCGAAGACGCCCGCCGATGACCGACCACCTCCATCCGCACGCACGATTGCGACGGGTAACGACTTCCTACCGGTGTCTCCAGCCGACCGGGACGGTTCTATCGACCGAGACGGCTGGCTGTCGGCTAGCCCGGGATCGACCGTACGACATGTAGGGTGTGCCGGTAGCTGCCCTCTCGTATGACCACACATATGGCCGGCATATCCGCGTACCCAGTGTATAACAAAACACGAATCAGGGGTGTATCGAAAGGATGGACACGAACACGTGGATCGACCTCGCGCTCTCGGGGATCGATCGAATGGTGGGTTCACTGCCGGCGCCTTTCCTGTCCGTGTTGTGGGCCGGAGCACTGCGCTCGGCGACTGGACGGAATGTACATGGTTGAGGTCATTTCGCTGGGCCTCGACGGCGCGGCGTGGCACGAACTCGACCGGTTGATGGATCGCGGCGTCCTCCCCAACATGCGCCAGCTCCTCGACGGGGGCGCCCGTGCCCCGCTTCGGTCGGTCGCTCCACCAGTCACGTCCCCGGCCTGGCGGTGTTCGACTGCCGGCAAGAACCCGGGCAAACTGGGCGTTTTCTGGTGGTTGACGCTGGACCGCGAGAGCGGTCGGTTTGCAACTCCCGACGCCACTTCGTTCGATACTGCCGACATCTGGAATTACTTGTCGGAAGCGGGCGTCCGCAGCGCCGTACTGAACGTGCCGATGACGTACCCGCCAGACGAACTGAACGGCGTCATGGTGTCGGGATTCGGCGCCCCGGTCGATCCGATCGAGATCGGCGAGGACCCGATCACCTATCCCGCGGAGTTCGAGTCCCGACTCCGCGAGGACTACGACTGGCAGGTCGGCGTCGACGACCTGACCGCCCCGGACGGTCCGGAGCGAGTCTACGATCTGATCGACAGCCGGTTCGAACTCCTCTCGGACATGCTCGACCGCGAGTTCGCGTACGTCCACCTCACGATCTTTTATATCAACATGCTCCAGCACAAGTTCGGTTCCGGGCCGGAAACCGAGCGTGCGTGGGAGATCATCGACGGGCACCTCGGCGAGATGATCGACGAGGACGCCCTCCTGGTCGTGTACTCGGACCACGGCCACTCGGCCGTCGAGCGGACGTTCAGCGTCAACCGGTGGCTTCTCGAACAGGGGTACCTCTCCATCGAGAGCAAGGCGACCGACTCGCTTTTGACCAGTGTCTACGAGGGGCTCAAATCGGCCGGTGTCTCCCCCCGGCGTGTCGCAGGGGTCGCCAGGCGGACGCTCCCGACAGCAGTCTACGACACCATCGTCACCTCGGGATATCCTATCTCGACCCGGGAACTGTCAGACCGCGTCGACTGGGCCGAGTCGACGGCTGTCGCGCTGAGCCAGGGACCGCTGTACATCAACCGCGAGCGCCTCGACAGAGACTACGACCGCTTCCGTGACCATCTGCGCGACGAGCTGTCTGCCGTCCGCCACGATGGTGACCCGGTGTTTGCGACCATCGATCCGGCAGAAACCGTCTACGAGGGACCGTACCTCGCGGACGCCCCCGACCTCGTATTGGCGCCCACCGAGGGATGGGAGCTCTACGGCGGTATCACCACCAGTGTCGTGGAAGAGGAGGTCACATCCTGGACGTCCGGGAACCACCCGATCGGTATGCTGGCGATGGCTGGCGAGGACGTGGCCGACATCGATCTCCCGGAACAGTCGCTCCACGACGTCATGCCGACTGTTCTGCAGTATCTGGGCTGTCCGATTCCGACGGACCTCGACGGTCACGTGATCGACGACGCCTTCGAGGTGGATCTCGGAGACCCGGAGACGCGCCCGCCACTGGAGACCCGAAACCGCAGGAACGAGGACCACGACGATCTGCGGGATCGTCTGGTCGAACTCGGCTACCTGGAGTGACCGGCTCTCGAGGTGTCCGTGTCTCCCGGTGTCCCCGTTTCGCCGCGATCCGGGTGACTGGGCCAGGTTTGCCACAGCCACGCACCTCCCACGAGCCAGGTGACAGCAGCCACCAGACGGTTAGTGCCCGCGAACGTGTAGACGTCCAGGAGAACGACCAGCCCGCCGAGGCCGACGGCGACCGGCAAGGCGACGACGAACAGCCACGGTGGAACACCATCGATCCGGCGCGGTCCCAGGAGGACGAGGCCACAGATCGTCACGCCCAGCTGAAACCCCAGCCAGCCGAGATAGTAGCCCCAGAGATACCAGTTTGCGTCACCCGTCAGCGCCGGAACGGTCAGTGCCGGGAGCAGGTGTTCGCCGGAGTGGGCGACGGTCATCGCCACGAACCCGGCGAGGATGATCGCGATCCCAATCTGTCCGGAGAGCTCCGTCTCGAGTGAGTGGCGGGCCGCGAGTGCGAGGGCACCGAGCACCAGCAGCGCCACCGGGACGGCCTCGACGACGTGGAACGTTTTTGCTGTTGCGACCACCGACAGCCCGGGCAGCTGCCATTCGTTTGCCAGTATCAGGTCGGTCACGCGAGCCTTCGAGAGGGCGTAGGGAACGAAGATGGCTCCACCGAGCGCGCCCAGGAGCGCACCGCGTCGAGCGTGTCTCATCTCTCCCACAGACTCCCTGCGTCGGATTAGTTACACGTGCCTTACGGGGACTGTCGGCGTGCCGTCGACCGACCGGGTCGAGCAGTCGGTTCCGGGATCGGACACCGCTCGGCCGACCGGTGAGGCGAAATCCTGGCCTGGGCCGGGACAGCAGCGTCGGTCGTCGGCCCGGGACGGAGTAGGATGGGAATAACAATCGGCTCGCTGGAACCACGGCCACACGAACAACAATGCGGCTCGAAGAGCTCGATACGGACGAGTGGAGCCAGGCCCTCCCCGGAAGTGGCTTCGAGGTATTTCATACCACAGCAGCGCTCGACGTGGTGGACGACCACACCACCGCGACCCGCAAACTGTTCGGTGCGTTCAAAGGGCAGGAACCAGTGGGTCTCCTTCCGGTGTTCGTGGAATCGAAAGCCGGCGGAACGATCGTCACCTCCCCCCCACCAGGGATGAGCGTCCCGCGACTGGGACCGATCGTGATGCCGACCAGCCCGAAACAGCGCAAGCGAGAGGCGGTCAACCGGAAGTTCGTCGACCTCGTCCTGGAGGCGGTCGACGCCGACTCGCGACGCTCGCTCGTTCGGCTCGTCTGTCCGATCACCTACACTGATCCACGCCCGTTCCAGTGGGCCGACATGGACGTCGACCAGTCGTTCACGTACGTCCTCGATCTCGAATCCACCGACGCAGAGGCCGTCAAGGGGGGATTCAGCCGCGACCTCCGCAAGGCGATTCGCAGCGGGATCGAATCGGGGGTTACCGTCGACGTCGAGGGCCCCGACGCAGTCGGCAAGGTCTACGACGACGTCGACGCGCGCTACGCCGAGCAAGGCGAGACGTTCCCTGCAGACCGCGAGTACGTCTGTGATCTGGTCGACGCGCTCGGGGACCGGGGCCGTGTCTACGTGGCCCGTGATTCCAGCGGCGAGTATCTCGGCGGCATCATCGCTCTCTATTCGAACGATCTGATCGCGTTCTGGCAGGGCGGTGTTCGTGCCTCCTACGAGGGGGAAAGCATCAACGACCTGCTACACTGGGAGATCATCACCGACGCCCTCGACGACGAACCACACGACGTGTCGGGATACGACCTGGTCGGGGCGAACACGCCACGGCTCTGTCGGTACAAATCCAAGTTCGGTGCCGACCTGGTCCCGTATCACAACGTCGAGTCCAGCGGCGCCCAGATGTCGATGGCCAAGCGCGCCTACTCGCTGGTCAACAGGTGAGAATGGAACTGGATTCACTCACTCGCGACCGCCAGACAGGACGGTCCAGTCCCGACGGCGTGGACACAGTCCCACTCCTCGAAGAGACGCTGAGGTACGCCAGGCGGCGTGACTACTGCGGTCCCGACTACGCCGACGGGCTGAGCAGCCGTCTCCTCCAGGCACTCCCCGTCGAGTCCGGGTGGCTGAACCTCGCAGTCCAGGAGACTGTCAAGCGCGCCCCCGTCAACCTCCGCCCGCTGTTCCTGGTCGAACAGCGCCGTAATTTCATGGGCTGTGCGCTGTTCGCGATGGCCAACGCGTCCATCGCGGCCCTGGCTGACGCGGGGTCCATCGAGACCGGTGTCGATCCCGACGTGTACGACGCGCAGGCGCACTCGCTCGCCGACTGGGTGGTCGACGCACGGATCGACGGCTACAGCGGTTTCTGTGGGGGACATCAACACGCTATCCAGACCCTGAACGGCGTCGTTCCCGTCGGGACACCGGGAGTCGTCGGCACCTCCTACGCAGTCAAGGCGCTGTTGCGTGCCGGCGAACGGTACGGAACCGGTCGTTCCGACGGGACCGCCGGCGAGCGCTCCGACCGTATCTTCGAGACGACACGCGCCAACAGTGACGACCGTCCCGTGACCGCCACCGACTACGCGGCTATCGCTGGCAGCAGTGCAGACTTCCTCTTCGCGGATCTGGACTACGACGACACCGGCGGCGTCGGCGCGCGCGTCGACTACAAGCCCGGCGAACCTGACGACTATTCCACGCTCAACGCCGTCGCGCTCGGTGCTCGGCTCCTGATCGATATCTGGTCACACGAGGAGGACCCACGCCTCGAGAGGGGAGCGACCGAGTTGCTTCGCTACGTCGCTGCCTGTCAGACCGACTGTGGCGGATGGTACTACCGTGATCCACCGAACGCGTCCCACCTCTCGATGGACAGCCACCACAACGGCTTCATCATCGAGACCTTCCAGCGCTACCGTGCGGTCACCGGCAACGCCCGCTTCGACGAGACACTCCAGCGGGCACTCACCTTCTACCGCGATGTACTGTTCGAAGACGATGGCACCCCGAACTTCGACGAAGAGACGCCCTATCCCCGGGATATACACGCAGCCACACAGGGTATCATCGTGTTCGCCTACGCCGGCGACGACGAGTTCGCCCGCCGGATCATCTCCTGGATTGTCGAAGAGTTCTACGCGGGAGACGGTCGCTACCACTTCCGGAAGTACCGCTATCACACGAAACGCGTCGTCCTGATGCGCTGGTGTGTTGCCTGGATGGCCTACGCCCTCGCGGAGTTCGAGCGCGCACGGCGACTCGATCCCGACGATCCGAGACGCGTCGGGTGATACTGCCGGCCATAACTTCGTGAAGATATTCGACCCCACGGGGGTATCGAAATTACTCACGGGCTTATGGCCGGCAGTATCAGGTCACTCCAGGTACCCCAGATCGGCCAGGCGATCCGTAACCTCGGCCTCAGTGCCGACGGCAGCTCTGGTCTCGTCGCGGTCCGGATAGCGGTCCGATCCCTCTGAGGCGACCGGCGGGAGTACCGTCCCGTCCATGCGGTCCGCGACTGGCAGTCCGAGCGTCGCGAGGACAGTCGGGGCGATGTCGAAGAGGTGCGCGCCACCGACAGGACGGCCCTCGTCGACAGTTTCGCCCGAGAGTGCGACGACGCCGTTGCGCTTGTGGTCCCAGACAGGACCATCGACCGGTTCGACCACCGAATCGGTGAGCCAGCTCGTCACGTAGCTGTCGAAGTTGTGCGGCACCGCGACGACGTCGACGGCGTCCTCGACGGCAGGGCCGTGAAAGAACTGCTCGCGAAGTCCGACTGTTTCGAAGATTTGCTCGCCGTCCGGGGTCGTGATGTTCTCGAGAACCTCACAGACCTGGCGCCGGACGGTGTCGTATCTCTCCGGCAAGACGACCCCGTCAGGCTCCCGGCCCTCGAGATTCAACCGGACGCCACACTCCACTCGCGAGCGGACGTACGCCGCTGAATTCGGGAAATCGACTTGTTCGCTTCCTGCACGCACGACCGCGTCCGGCACGTGCCGGAGAGCGAACTCCGTCGCACCGACACGCTCGACGAGTTGCCCGAGACGCTGGGTGGTCAGTCCCAGTCTCGCCGACACCGACGCCAGGTAGGCCAGCGCGTCCTGGAGTCTGCTCCCGCCGTCTGTGTCTCGCAGGTCACGCTCGCGGATACTCGACCAGGTCGGCATCCCGTCGCCGCCATGCTCCCCTGTGAGGAGTCCGGCCTCCCGTAGCGCGTCGTTCGGCGCGACTCGGCGCCGATAGGGACCGATTCCGTGGTCGCTGGCCACGACGACCGTGTCGGGGTCACAGGATTCGATGACACTCGCGACCGATTCGTCGACCGACTCGTAGACGCGTGTACGAGCCTCGCGATCGTCGGGGAACTGGTGACAGACGGTGTCCGTTACCTGGAACTGGAGAAAGCCGAAGTCGGGATCGACGCGGTCCGCGAGATACTCGAACGCGTCCCCGCGCGTCGTCGCGAGGGCACACAGTTCCTCGAGTTGTCCCTCCTGGTCCCCCACGGCAGTCCCCTCGTTGTGTGCGTACACGTGGTAGTCACCGATCGTACGCTGGACCTCTTCGAGGAGACCCGAGGGATGACACTCCGGTTCGTTGGGCGCGGTGTACCCCGGGATCAAGGCACCGTCGAAGGCCTGTGGCGGATGTGTCACCGGAACGTTTACCACGACGCTCGACAGTCCACGGTGGTCGAGCAGTTCCCAGAGGGGCGGCTGGCGGACCCGTGTGGCGTCGACGACGTCGAATTGGTAGCCGTCGAACGCCAGAAAGCCGAACACCCCGTGTTTTCCCGGATTCGTGCCGGTGTACAGCGACGGCCATGCACTGGCAGTCCACGGCGGGACTTGCGAGCGGAGGGGTCCAGTCGTGCCGCCCTCGAACAGGTCTTTGAGTGTGTCCCCGCCGCCGTTCTCGAACAGTGGTGTGAGCACTCGTTCGCAGGCGGCGTCTAGGCCAACAAGCAGCGTACGCATTCACCAGTACTACTCGTCTATCGTGATTTGTTATCAACTCACTAATCATGGCGGTGGCACAGACCACCTCGGAGACCGACTTCTCGGTCTCCGGTAGGAAGGTGCTACTTTCCCGTCTGCGTTCGTCACTGTGCGCGACTGCCCGACAGACCCACCGATCGATCGGAGCACGCGTCAACACCGGGACCACGTCCGTCCCACAGGGTGGCCAGCGGACAGGTAAGGCTGTCGTTCGTTTCCGTTGGGTGACCATAACAAAACGGAATCGGGCCCCAGTATCGGACACGGGAAGACGGAAACTCCGTCCGGGAAACGTCGACCCGCAGTAAGCTATGAGATATCTGATTTTCACAAACACGCCAGCACACGTCCATCTCTATCGCAACGCCGTCGCGAAACTCCAGTCGCGGGGTCACGAGGTGCTGGTGCTCGGCCGGGATTACGGCTGCACTGTCGACCTCCTCGAGTCGTACGACCTCCCCTACGAGGTCTACGGACAGTGTGACACGACCAGGTTCTCGCTGTTTCGCCGGCTGCCAGGTCACTACGCCCGCGTCCTGCGTGCGACCCGGAAGTTCGACCCGGATCTGATCTTCGGTATGGGAGCCTACGCCGCTCACGCCGGTGCGGTGTCCCGGACACGGACGGTCCTCGTGCTCGACTCCGAACCGACGACGGTCGATCACGTGATCTCGCGACCGTTTGCGGATACCATCCTCACCCCCGCAGCGTTCCGGAAAGACCTCGGTGAGAACCACTACGTGTTCGACGGGTTCAAGGAAACGGCGTATCTCCACCCCGAAGCGTTCGTTTCCGACCGGACGGTCAGAGACGACCTCGGCGTGGGCGAGGATCGATACGCCGTCGTCCGGTTCAACGCCTTCGGCTCACACCACGACGTCAACCGGAGCGGGTTCACGCCCGCACAGCGTCGCGAACTCGTCGAGCGTCTCGCCGAACGGGTGACAGTCGTCGTCTCCGACGAGGGCGGGAATCTCGACGTCGAGTCGCTCCCGGCCCGCGAGTTCGACCTCCACCCGGCACAGTTACACGACGCGCTCGCCGAAGCGTCGCTTCTCGTCGCGGATACACAGACCATGGTGACCGAGGCCGCGATGCTCGGCACGCCCGCGATCCGATCGAACTCCTTCGTCGGCGACGGCGACATGGGGAACTTCGTCGAACTCGAGTCGTGTGGTCTGATTTACAACCTCCAGTCGTTCGACGACGTCTCTGCGACCGCCCGGGAGTTGCTCACCACAGAGGAGACCGACGAGACCTGGCAGCGCCGTCGCAGGGAGTACCTCGCCGACACAGTGAACCTGACGGATGTGATCGTCGCGGTAGCCACCACGGATCAGCACGTTTCCACGGTCGAAACGCTCTCCCGGTGGAACGAGCCCGGGCAGCCCAGCAAACCCTCCGCCGAGGACGTCGAGATCCGTCCGTGAACGGGTTCCCCGACGATGAAACTCCAGGCCCTCCACGACGGGACGCTCTACGCAACGAACGGACGGCGCGTGTACCGCGAGAACCACGACTCGGCAGGTGACGCGTGCACCTTCGAACAGTCCGGGTCGCTCCCGCTCGTGTCCGGCGGTGTCGCCGGGCTCGCCGAGTTCGTGCAGACGACGACGCCCTGGAAGCGACTCCTCGAGACGGTCGTGGGATCCTACCAGACGGCAAACCTGTGGCCGCTGGCGCCGTCCACGTTCCTCGCGACGACGGGCCAACAGGTCCTCCACTCCCGTGACGGCGGCAGCACCTGGCGGCGGACCCTGACACTCCCCAGGTCTTCGATCCGGATGGGTGTGCTTCCGAGCGGTGTCTGTCGCCACGACGGTGTGACCTACCTCGGCGAATATCCACTGGCGGAAGGCGTGACCCCGCGCGTTCACTGTTCGAACGACGACGGCTACACCTGGGAGGTCGCACTGGAACTGCCGGAGGTACGCCACGTCCACTCCGTTTCGGCCGATCCGTACGGCGGAGACATCTGGCTGACCACCGGCGACCGCGACGACGCCTGTCGGCTCATCCGACTCCACAACGGCGAAGGTCAAGTTGTCGGCGGCGGGACCCAGGACTGGCGTATCGTCGAACCGGCGTTCACCCGGGACGCGGTGGTCTGGGGCGTCGACTGTGGCTACGCGGAGCGCAACCGGATCTTCAAACTCCCGCGCACGGCCATCGAGGACGCGCCGACCCTCTCGACACACTCGGGTAGCCCCGGGTACGGAGCACCGTCCGACCGGGCGACTCCGGAACCCGACACTGTCGGCAGCCTCGACTCGTCGGTCTACTACACCGAGACGGTCACGGTTGCCGGGAGAGAGTGGGTCGTGCTCTCGACAGCGGCGGAGTGTGGCGCCGACAGCACGGCTCCCGGCACCGGGTCGACGCGGGGAGGGGAGGCCGTGGTCGTCGCCGCCTGCGCCGAGACGGGCTTTACAGACTGGCGGACGCTCGCGTGGTACCGCCGGCGTTCGCCGCTGGCGGACCTGACGGGCGACCCGCCACGACTCCCGAGCGCCAACGCCTACATCCTGCTCGCTGCGTCCGCGGAGCGGGGTCTCTTTCTCAACCCGCTCAACACCGCGAGCGGGAACGGCACGATCCAGCAGATCCCTCCGTCCGCGTTCCGAACGGATTGATACTGCCGGCCATAACTTCGTGAAGATATTCGGCACCCCGGGGTGCCGACACTGCTCACGGGCTTATAGCCGACAGTATGACCTCCCAATCGGGGGACCGGGTGATCCCGGTGGCCGTCGGACCCGATCGCAGGAGAGTGATGCGCCGTCATCCCAAATAGCCGAGGTCCTCGAGCTGCGACTGGAGTTCCCCGTCGACCTCGGCGCCGTCACTCGACTCCCCGACCGACTGGACCTCCATCCGGTCCACCCGCGCGGCGAGACGGTCCCGGAAGCCGGCGAGCGTCTGCCGGTCGACCTCGTCGATCGGGACGGCACTCTCACCGTGTCCCTCCCGGCGGAGAACGTACTCCCGGTCCTCGGGACCACGGAGGTAACTGATTTCCCCGTCGGTGAGCGCGCGCCACTGTTCGACGGTCTGGGACTCGCTTGCCGTGTGTGGGATCGAGTCCTCGACGAGAGCGTGACCGTCCGCAGTCAGGAGCGGCGCCGGGTCGGACGCCGAGCCGGCAGTGTCCGGGTTCGAGAGCAACTCGAACAGGCCTGCGAGTTCCACGGGATCCCGGATGGTGGTTGCCGCGGTCTGGCCTGGCCACTTGACCATCAGGGGGACGTTGACGTTGATGTTGCGGAGGTAGTGAGGGATCTCGCCGTCGCGGTCGAACTCGCCGAGGGTCTTCCCGTGGTCGGCACAGACCACGACGAGCGCGTTCTCCAGGCGGTTTGCCTCCCGGAACGCAGTCAGCAGTCGCCCGAACTGACGGTCCTGGTACCGGACGCTGGCGTCCAGACACTCGTAGACGCGGTGTTGCTCGCTCGTGGTGAGTGTGCGTTTGCCCATGACAGAGGCCAGAAGCTTCGTGTTCAGTGACCGGATGGCCACCGGACCCGGGGGAGACAACCCGAGTTCGCGAAAGGCCCACCGCGGCGGATAGTAGGGACTGTGAGCTTCCATCAGGTTGAGGAACAGAAACGACGGTTGCCGGTCGGCGCCGACCCACCGGCGTGCCCGCTGGACGAGATTCGAGGTGAAAAACCGCCGTTTCAACAGGACGAGGGGTTGCTTGTGGAGACGTCCCAGCAGGGAGTGAGACCGGTCGTAGAGGCGGTCGCGGCGACGGCCCGGCTCGCCGCGGCTCTGTTCGAGATCCCACTCGACGAACCGGTCGAACCCGCGGTCGAGACCCGACAGGGTTCCGACCCAGGGGTTGTTCGAGAATCCCGCTGTCCGGTACCCGCGCTGGGCCAACCGCGTCGTGACTGTCGGGCGATCCCCCGGCAGCGTCAGGTCACGATCGGTGAACCCGTTCGTGAGTCCGTGTTCGGACGGCGCGAGCCCGGTGAACATCGAACAGTGTGACGGGAGGGTCCACGGGGCCGGCACGTGTGCGTTCTCGAAGACGGTGGCGCCGTCGGCGAACCGACAGAGGTTCGGTGTCGTCTCCCGTTCGTAGCCGTACGTCGGGACGTGGTCTTTCCGGAGCGAATCGAGAACGACGAAGAGTACGTCGGGCCGCTCGTCCATACACGCCAGTTCCCAGCAACGTGGTTTGTTATACTGCTACTACCGGGCCCCGTCCTCGCCGTGAGGGAGCACTGTCTCCCAGACACTGTGCCTCGTCGACACCGAGTACGGAGTAGTTAATCGACGCATAACAAGAACACGTCTCGTCCCGTGTCATAGTAGCAGCTAGTCAGGTAAAATAATGTCACACAACCACACTCCCGAGGAACTGTCAGAGGAGATACGTGCAGCGATCAGATCGATCCCGACGGACATCCTACTGATCAGCGCGTACGTCCTGGCAGGGGTACTACTGCTGGAGTTTCTCGCGTTGACGCCACCACTACGAGCGATCATAGCGACGCCGCTGTTGTTGTTTACACCCGGGTACGCGCTCGTGGCCGCCGCGTATCCGCGGTGCAACGATTCCAGTGGTGGGTTCGCTCTGGATCGATCCAGAATTGTCGTCAGTACGGACACCGGACTCCACGCTGTCGAGCGTGTACTCCTGTCAGTCGGGATGAGCGTCGCGTTGCTCCCGATCATCGGCGTCACGGTCTGGGCCGCCGTGGGTCGTTTCTCGACTGATATCGTCCTCTTTAGCCTCGCCGCGTTCACGCTGGGTGCGGTCGCAATCGGCGCGTTCCGCCGGAACACTCTCGACGCAGACGAACGGTTCTGTCTCCGCCTGTGGCCACAGATCCGTCGCTTCCGTGGCTGGCTCGTCGGCTCCTCGACCGGCGAGACAGCGGTGAACGTCCTGCTCGCGGGTGGGGTCGTCCTCGCCGTGGTGACCCTGACATTCGCCTTTGCCGTTCCCGTCACCGGTGAATCCTACACTTCGTCGACGCTCGGCACCGAACAGAACGGCGAGTTCGTCGCCGCAAACTATCCCACCACCTTCACTGCCGGCGAACCCGAGTCGCTCACCCTGTCTCTCAGTAATCACGAAGGTGGGACAACCAGCTACACCGTGGTTACCACCGTCGAACGGGTCGGTCGCTCCGACGGCGAGCTTACAGTCGTCGAGCAATCGGAGCTGGAACGCTCCACGATCCGGCTGAGTGCCGGCGAGACGGTCCGCGAACAGTCCGCTGTCGCTCCCGACCTGGTCGGCGAGGACCTTCGACTCTCGTATTACGTGTACCGGGGGCAGGCCCCCGAGACGCCCAACGACGCGTCGGCCTATCGTGACCTCCACCTCTGGATTGATGTCGACAGTCCATGATTCCTGCCGTGCTTACTCGGCAGTTGTCGCCGCTCACGGCGTTCAGAATCGGTCACAGAATCGGTATAGAGAGCATAACAATGTGGAAACACCCTGATGTGGAGGTAGCGTAGAACACATCCGGCATCCATGTCATACCTCACAGATACACCTTCGAAGGCGTTGCTCGGAGTTGGATTCATCGGACTGGCTCTCGGAGTAATAGCGGCCTATACCGACCCGGCGAGTGCCTACGAACTGTCCATCTATGCAGCGACGCCCGGAGCTTTCTGGATCGGTGTCGGATTCGCGGTTGTTGTCGCCGTCACGACGTCGCTGTTCGCACCGAGTGCCAGGCAGAGAGTCGTCGGTCTGATACTCGGAGGGGGCTGTTTCACAGCCTTCGTCGGGCTGCCAGTTCTCCGGAACTACCACTTCTACGGGACCGCAGACGCACTGACCCACCTCGCCTGGGCACGCGGAATCACGTCCGGAGAGACCGAGTTGCTCTCGATGCTCTATCCGGGGATCCACACCGCTACCGCGTTCATCGAACAGCTAACGGGCTATCCGTCGACGCGGTCGATGCTCTACGTGGTCGTTCTCTTCGCAGTGCTGTTTCTGATATTCAGCGGGCTGTGTGCCTGGAGGCTGACGGGCGATCTCCGAACCACTGCGGTCGCGACGTTCTCGGCGGGCATGTTGTTGCCGATTACGAACATCAGCAGTCAGCTCGTCGCGCACACGACGACGCAGGCGATCATGTTCCTCCCGGTCGTCCTCTACCTGTTGATACGGTACCTGCAAACCGACGGGACTGGATTCCGTCCGACTGGGGTCGGATTGCTCCTGGCGACGACGCTCGTCGCGCTCGTGTTCTATCATCCCCAGCAATCGCTGAATCTTCTGGCGATGTTCGTGGCGATTGCTATTCTCCAGGCTTTCGTGCGGCGGTGGTCGAGAAAGTCCCTGGCTGCGGCGACGCGCCCGGTGTACGCTCCAACAGGCGTGCTCGCGCTCGCGTTCGCTGTGTGGGTCCCGGGCAAAGAGCGGTTCGAGGGCTCGGCCAGCCGTGGAATCGAGCGCGTCCAGGCAGTCCTCGCCGGGGACCCATCGATCGGAACGGAAACACTCCAGCGTTCGGGGTCGCTCGCAGAGGTCGGTTCGGGTCTCCTCGAGATTTACCTGAAGCTGTTCGGTGTCACGACCGTCTACTGTCTGATTGCTGGTGGGTTGCTCCTGGGAATTCTCGCTGGTCGACTGGACCTCGAGGATCGGCGGCTGGCTGCGTTCGGTCGGCTCCAGCTGGTTGGACTCGTCCCGGTCGCCGGCTTGTTCCTCGTCTATATAATCGGGCAGTTTGAGGAACAGTCGTTCCGGCATGTCGCATTCATCATGGTGTTCGTGACGTTGCTGGGGGCGATCGGTATCGCAATCGGTTTCAGCTCCCTCGCGGCACGATTCCCGGAGGCAACTGCTGGTCTTCCGGTGGTGCTCTTGATCGGACTGGCGATTTCGGCCGCCGTCGTGTTTCCCTCTCCCTGGATCTTCCTGCACTCACAGCACGTGACCGAGATGCAGATGGACGGTCACGAGACCAGTTTCGAAACCATCGACGGGGACGCGCCGTTTCTCGGAGTCAGACAGGGTCCGAGGCGGTACGCCGATGTCCACAACCGGGGATTGACCGAGGACCAGGCCCGGTTTGGAACGCTGAACGAATCAGCGATGCTGTCCGATCTGTCCGGAACGTACGGCGACGGCTGGTACTTCGCGCTCACCACTCTCGACTACGAGCAGGAGACTGGTGCGTACCGCGAGTTGCGCTATTCGAGGTCCAGTTTCGACGCCGCACGCACACAGCGAGGCGTGAATCGAGTCGTGGACAACGGCGAGTTCGAACTCTACTACGTGACCGGATAGTGTCTCCGCTCTGGGTACGGCCTGGGGGCCCGGTTAGCGAGGCCCGTGGCTGATACTGTCGGCTATAACTTCGTGAAGATATTCGACACCTGGGGTGCCGATATTGCTTACGGGCTTATAGCCGACAGTATGACAACCGGGAGAGCGGACACTCGTGGAGAGCCACGGTGACCGGCAGCGCCGTGAGGTTCACCGTCTCCTCGAGGGACCGGCTCCCCCGGGCGTGTGTATGTCCTCCTGGCTGACGACGATGAACGAATCCTCTCGAAGCATATCCTCGTCCGACGGGAGGAACACGGTTCGATCCCCGTCGGCCTCGTAGGACTCTGTGTCGATCAGCTCGTACCCCAGGTCATCGTGGAGGTCCGGATCCGCCGGGAGCCGTTCCCAGTCCCGTCGGGTCATGGGATCTCGCAAGTCTTCCTCCTCGCACTCCCCGTCGGAGTGGTGGTGGGGATCAACCATCGGTATCCTCGATGACGACGCTCGCCTCGCCGTCGAGTTGGAGGCTCACGAGGTCGCCGGAGAACCGGAAGCCGTCGCGGTCGCCGTCGGTGACCGCCCCGGTAGTTCTCGCGCCGTCGACGGTGTCGTCGTCCTCGACGGGGCCGAGCAGCGGATCGTTCACCAGGTCGCTGCTGATCTCGACCTCGTAGGTCGTCTCGACCTGGCTGTTGGCGGCCTCGAATACGATGTGGTTCGGCAGGATCAGCGAGTCCGGGTCGACCGCTTCACCGTCGACGAGGACGGTGGCGTCACCGTCCACTTCGATGCCGACGATCTCGCCAGAGAAGCGGTAGCCGTCGATACCGCCGTTGACGAAGCCGGTAGCAACGGGTCCCTCGATCGAATCGCCGTCGTTGAAGCCGCCGTTGTCCGGATCGTTCTCGATGTCCTCGGAGACAGCAACCTCGTAATCGGTCCGGTCCGCGTCGGTGCCATCGAAGGTGAGCGTTCGATCGAGCGCCACTGCGGTGGTGAACTCGGCCGCTGACCCGGTGACAGATTCGCCATCGCTAGCGTCTGCGGTTGCCCGGTACTCGTGGGTGGTGTCCGCCGAGAGCCCTGTGAGGTCGTGGCTGAACGATCCAGTCGCGGTCACGGTTTCTGCGGCGGTGCTATTCCACGAGGAGGCACCGATTTCACGCCACTCGAAGGAAACCTCGGCGGAGTCGGCGCCGCCCAGGTCATCGAGCGACCCGTTCAGGGTAGCCGATGAGCCGGTCAGGTCCGAGTTACTCCCGGTCGTGAGAACGGGATCGGGGTCGTTTTCCGTCACGGACGTGGCGTCGCTGGCCGTCACACCGTCGCTGTCGGTGACCACCAACTCCACGGTGTACTCGTTCCCTGAAACGTCGTCACCGGCGGCGACGAGACGGGTCGTCCCGCTCGCAGTGTCCCCGCTGACGCTTGGTGTCGCCGTGTCCTCGGTCTTCCCGTCGGTATCGTCGGACAGCGTCAGATCGACGGAATCGAGATTGCCGTCGGCGTCGCCGACCTGCCAGTCGGCGTCGAACTCGGCGTCGGCGGTGCCGGTTTCGACTTCCGACAGCGAGAGGCTCTCGACCGCGGGGGCGCTGCCGATGTCTTCGGGAGTGATGGTGAACGAGTCGGTACTCGTACTCCCGTCGCCGAGTTCGTAGTCGACGTCGATATCGACTTTCTTCCCGGTCATGTCGACCGGGGATCCGTTGTCCTCGAACCGACTCAGTGCCATCGACGCCGCCGACCCGGCGGACATCACCGCCACGTCGTCAGCCTCGTCGTCCCAGCCGTCGTTCGCCATATCGAACGTGTTGGGTAGCGTGGAGCTACTGGGGGCGTCACAGACTCCATCCTGAGTGTCGGCGTCGATGTGCACTTCGCTGACCCACGGGCCGACCTCGTCGCTTTCGTCGTGGAGCTCGTTGATAGACGAATCGTGTGGAGTGACCGTGACGTGGGTGACGGTCAGGTCCTGATCGGCGGTGTTCGTCATCGAGAACTCGACGCCGGACATGTCGCCGGTATCGTAGTGTTGTTTCGAGACCGGGAACGCGTCGTTTCCGTAACTGAGGCTGGTGGTGTCATCTGGCTCGCTGGTGCTGTCGTCGGACTCGCCAGGAAGCGCAGGCGGCATTTCTCGCTCGCCCCGGGCCGCCATTTTCGGCGACGTCGGGACGCCTCCGTCCTCGATCACGTCTACCGTCGGGGACTCCCCCAGGTTCGTGATGTTCACCTTGGCGTTGCTGGTCGAGCCCGTGAGGGTGGGCGCGTCCCCGTTCACCTGACAGCCCTGTATCTCCGCCACTGCTTCCTCCCCGTGGGATCGATCGGTGATGTACCTCGCTTCGAACACACCGTCCGGCTGGGTGTCGTCGGGGGAGATGTGGAACGAGCAGTTCTCGATACGCTGGTCGCGGAAGTGCTTCCCCCAGATCCCCCGGGCGTTTCGATTGCTCGAGGTGCCCGGATACACCCCTCGTTTTCCGTCTGGATCGTTTATCAGCCCCACACAGTTTCGCACCACGGAGTCGGGCGAGCCGATCCGAAACTGGCTCGAGGTGTTGTCGCGGTGGTAGCTGTTCTCTATGGCAACCGAGCCCTCGTTGCCGCTGTCTTTCCCGACCGCACTCGCGTAGACCGCGTTGTTTCCGAACCCTTCGATGTACGTGTGCCTGACATCGATATGGCCTCCGTGGGGCGATCGGAGATAGATACCACCGAGTTCGGACGCCGGCTGTCCGTCGCGGGCTTTACCGTTCGCCCACACGTTCTCGATAACGCCGTGGCCGCCCGACGGCGTCGATACCTGGAACTGGAACCGGTTGCCGCCGTCGCTGGCCTGCCCGACGCCCTCGAACCCGACGTTACGGACCTCCCAATCGGTCTTATTCCGTGACCGGATCATCAGAGACGCCCCATCGGCCGTCTGATCGACTAGTACATTCTCCAGGACCTCTCCATCAGAGAGGTCGTAAACCTCCTTCCCACTTATCGTCCAGGTGTCGTATTCCTCTCCCGGGGAGACGTCGCGGTCCGCCCTGACGGGGTCGATGGCGTTGACGGCGTTGGCCATGCCCACGACTGTCGTCACGCTCGCCATTTTCAAGACCGATCGCCGGTCGAGGAGAGGCCCCTCTCGGCTCTCTGTCTCGGCGTCGTCGCCCGGGGAGTCGGTAGGATCATCCTTCCTCGATTCTATCTGGTTAGGCTGTTCTTTCGCGGGATCGTCCGGTCGGTCATGACTGACCATACACCGGTAGGATAGTACTAAACACAAGAGTGTTCTCGCCAATTTGTGCCGACTACCAGCGGAGGGGACCTCTGTTGGTTGACGGATAGTAGGCAGTTTGTATGAGATACTTACTGGTTGGTCACGAAATCAGCCCCACGGCGTGGACGGAGGTGTATCCCAGGCACACGAGTAGGCGTGTCTTAATTCCTGAAACTGCATATTTCGGCCGTATTGGGCGTGCTGGCGCGCGTGGTAGGAGAGTCCTACGTGCGGTCGCACCCCGGTTCCGGACGGAACTTCAGGGGGCAGTCGGGTCACTCATACTGCCGGCCATAACTACGTGGAGATATTCGACCCCCCGTGGGGTCGAAATTACTCACGGGCTTATGACCGGCAGTATCAGTCCGGCGGTAGCCGCTCGATAACAAAGCCGCGCTTGGTGCTACGCGCTGGCAATGGAGAGACCAGGTCGGGACGAGGCCGGCGAGACGGACCGGGCGGGCCCTGCCGCCCCCAGCACCGAGACGGTGGTCCTCGGCTTCGACGCCCTGTCCCACGAGTACCTCGAGGCATTCGACCTCCCTCACTTCGAGGCCCTCCGGGAACGCGGTGTCGCCGCGCCGCTGTCGTCGACGTTCCCCCCCTGGACCGGCAGCGCGTGGCCGTCGATGTACACGGGTGTCGACCCGAGTCACCACGGCGTCTACTCGTTTTTCGACTTCGAGGACGGGTATCCGGACGAGGCGGACCTCGTCTCGAGAAACGACGTGGACGCCCCTGCGCTGTGGAACTACTTCTCGGCCGCGGGCCTCCGATCGGTCGTGCTCAACGTGCCGGTCACGCATCCCGCCGAGCCGATTGACGGTGTCCTGATCCCGGGGTATCTCGCGCCGGAGGAGACGGCTGGCCACCCGGAGGGCACACGGGAGGAGCTCTCGGACGCGATCGGCGAGCCCTATCGGATCTACGCGAGCAGGGAGACCGGCAGCGCGGACGCCGCCATGCTCGAGAGCTACGTCGACCTGATCGACGGCCGCCGTCGAGCCGCCCGGGCACTGCTGGAACGCGAGGATCCCGCCGTCGCCGTCTTCCAGGTCCAGAAGACCGACACCGTCTTCCACCAGTTCGACAGCGAGGACGCCTTCCGCCGGGTCTACGAGGCGGCGGACGCCTTCCTCGGGACCGTCCTCGAGGCAGTTCCTGGGGACGCAAACGTAATCGTCTGTTCCGATCACGGCATCGGACCGGCACGGGGGTACAACGTCTACGTCAACGAGATCCTCCGCAAGGCCGGACTGGTCGTGCCGACGCAGGACGGTGAGACGCCGACCCTCGGCGAGAGCAAGCACGAACTCGCCGGGACGGGCGAGGACAGCACGTCGGGAGGCGGGCTGCGGGACCGTGCTGTCTCCCGTCTCACGGCCGGGCTGTCTCGCGTCGGTATCCAGCCCGGCGACGTGTACGCGGCGGCGAGTCGCGTCGGCGCGGACGCGGTGCTCCGTGGACTGATCCCCGACGTCGACTCCCTGGCAAGCCACGTCGACTGGGCGGCTTCACAAGCCTACTGCCGGACCGGCCCAGAACTGGGCGTCCGGATCAACCTCGAGGAACGCGAGCCCTCCGGCGTCGTCTCCCCGGTGGAGTACGAGACCGTCCGCGAGCGACTGATCGAGACGTTGCGCGGCGTCGAGACTCCTGACGCCAACTCCGCCTTCGACTGGGTGCGGCCGCGAGAAGCGGTCTACGACGGTCCCCACGGGCCGGCTGCCTGTGACATCCTCTTTCGCCCGGCGGGCATGAACAACATCGTCACGACGAACCTCATCGGCACATCGTTCGTCCCGATCGACAAGTACAACCACGCGTCCACGGGCGTGTTCCTCGGCGCCGGACCGGCCTTCGGTTCCGGGGAGCGCGTCGACAGGCTCCACCTGACGGACGTGGCGCCGACCGTCATGGCTCTCGCCGGTCAGCCTGTGCCAGCCCGGATGACCGGCGCGGTGCCGCCGGGGCTCCTCGAGGTGCCGGTCGATGTTCGAGCGTGCGAGGAACCCGATTACGGCACCCGCACGGTCGTCGACGGTGACGACAGAGTCGAAGCCAGACTCGAGGACCTCGGCTACCTCTGATGTCCGTCGACGAGGGCGATCTCTCGACGCTCCTGACGAGCGCGACACTCGTGCTCGTCGGCCAGATCCTCTACTCCATCACCAAACTCGTCGAGCGGCTGGTCATCGGGCGAGCACTGGGACCGGGGGCCTACGGTGACGTGAGCGTCGGCCTCGCGGTGATGATGATCGCGACGACGATCGGCCTGCTCGGCCTCAGGCAGGGGGTGCCCCGGTACATCTCGCGGTTCGACGACCAGGCGGCCATCCGTGGGGCCTGGCTCACTGGTCTCGTCATCGCGGGCCTGATGGGGATCGGCCTCGCCGTCGTCATGATCGCGTGGGCGGAGCCGCTGGCGTCGCTGCTCTTCGAGGGGGCAGACTCCCCGGCCATGATCGTGCTCTTCGCCCTGGCAGTCCCGTTCGTCATCGGGATGCAGATCGGCGTCGGGGCCGTCCGGGGCCTCGAAAACACCGTCTACCGCACCTACACCCGCGACCTGCTCTACCCGGGCGTCCGGTTGCTCGTCCTGGTCGGGTTCCTGGTGGCCGGTGCGGGGATCCTCGCGGCCGGGTACGCCTACCTGGCCGGGGCCGCGGCGGCCTTCGTTCTCGTCCACGTGCTACTGGGCAGACTCCTTCCGCTCGTGGGCGAGGTTCGGACGAACGTCCCGGAGATGCTTTCTTTCTCCCTGCCGCTCGTTATCTCGACGCTACTGTCGCGCCTTCTCACCCGGACCGACACGGTCATGCTCGGGTTCTTCCGGCCCTCGGTCGAGGTCGGCCTCTACAGCGCGGCTTTCCCGCTCGCCGGCGCGATGGTCCTGATCCTCTCCTCGTTCGGGTTCATGTACCTCCCCGTCGCGTCCCGCCTGGACGCCGAACACAAGCGCGACGAGGTCGACGCCATCTACAAGATCACCACGAAGTGGATTTTCGTCCTGACCTTCCCGGCTTTCCTGACGCTGGTGGTCTTTTCCGAAGACGTGCTCACGGCGACCTTCGGCGCCGAGTACGCGCCCGCCGCCACTGCCCTCTCGATTCTCGCCGTCGGCTTCTTCTCGCGGGCGGCCTTCGGCCGGAGCCGGGAGACCGTCTCTGCGCTCGGCTTCACGACCTACCTGCTCGTCACGAACGCCTTCGCGTTCCTCCTCAACGTCGGTTTGAACCTCCTTCTCATCCCGCGGTTCGGGCCCACCGGCGCCGCAATCGCGTCGGCCACCTCCTTCGTCGGCCTCAACCTGGCGGTGTTCGTGTTCCTGGCCTACCGGTTCGACATCACGCCCTTCTCCAGGTGGACCCGCCGGACGATACTCGTCCTCCCCGTCAGCCTGTTTCCACCGGCGATCCTGCTGGCCACGAGCACGTCGCTGAGCTTCCTCGCGCTCGCGCTGTTCGTCGTGCTGGCGGAGATTGCGGCCATCGCACTCGTCGCCGTGACCGGATGCCTCCAGCCCGAGGACGAGATCCTGATCGGGTTCGTCGAGGACACCCTCGGCGTCCCCGTGCCGCTGCTTCGGCGGTTCATCCCCGACCCCGAATGACGCCCTGTTTCCAGTCGGACGGGAACGCCCGCGGGATCGCGTCGACCGCCGGAGTCCAGAACCTCGAAGTGTGGGACGACGCGGAGTGAACGGCAGGGACCGACACCAGTTGTACCCGCACTGACGGTCGTGCCTCTGCGAGGGGAGTCACTCCTGGGGAGTAGACATTGCTCACGGGCGTCCAGCCGCCCGTCTCACCGGTAGGTGGCGTACATATCGAGCAGTTCCTCGCGAATCCGGTCCCACGAGTACTCCTGTTCGACTGCGCGCCGGTTGTTCGCCGCCATCCTCGATCGCCGGTCGTGTGACGTGACCAGCGTCTCCAGCGCGTCGGCGAGAGCGTCGACATCTCCGGGTTCGACGAGCAACCCGCGCTCGTCGTCGATGACCTCCGGAATCGACCCGACACCAGTGGTCACGACGGCGTTCGCACCGGCCATCCCCTCGAGCATCGCGATCGGGAGCCCCTCTGCAAACGTCGGCAGAACGTAGATCGATCCCTCGGCGAGCAGCGACCGCTTGCGCTCTTCGGAGACGTACCCGAGACAGGTTATCTCTTCGTGGATCGACGCCAGCTCCTCGATACGCTCCCTGAGGGGGCCATCACCGGCGATGGATACCCGGAACTGTCCTGGATGGGTCTCGGCGAGTCGCTCGAGTGCGCCAGCGAGTTCGGGGACTCCCTTTCGCTCGATCAGGTTGGAAACGAACACGACGTGGGGAACCGACTCCCCGACGTCTTCGGTCTGGTCCTCCTCGACCGGGAACGTCGACGGGTCGACGGCGTTCGGGAGCACCCGTATCCGGCTGCTGTCTGCGCGGGCCGAGAGTGTCTCTTTCCAGAACTCCGAGAGGACGATGATCTCGTCACTGGCCTCGAAGACTGTTCGCTGGAGGCGTGCAACCAGCCGAGAGTCGGTCTGCACGAAGTCATCGAACGAGGACCCGTGTACGTGGAGTATCACCGGCACATCCCACACGTGCTTCGCGAACAGAACGTACGGCGAGGCCCGATAAAACGAGTACTGGTGTGACGTGTGGATGTGGGCGATGGTCGGACGGTCCCGAAACGGAAAGGACAGCAGCGCAACGATACCCAGGAGAAATCCGCTGACAAACCTGATCCAGCCACCCCCGATGGGCGGACTGTACATGTCGTGGGTCTCGACAGAGACCATCCCGTCGAGGCGCGCTACCTGTTCGTCGATGTATCGATGGATCCCGCCGCCTGCGAACGTCCCCACAACCAGCAGTTCGAGAGACCCGCCCGACTGGTCGCTCCCAGTACCTGTTGGATCCCGCGAATCGTGTCCGTTCCCTCGGTTATCGGTCTCGCCACGTGTCGTACTCGATTGCTGGCTCGGCTGCCGCCCCGAGTCTTCCGAGGTCCCATGTGCCGCTCGTCCCGTCACGGGAACAGGTGTGTCGAACAGTCGGTTTGTTATGAACGTCCTTCGGCCCGGGCGGGTACCGGGCAGAGACGAACTGGTGTAGCTGTGTCCCGGTACGACCGAACGCAGTCGTGCGGTCACTCCCGCACTGACGGACAGCACTCCGTACACCAGCCCGCGGGTATACCGGTCGACGTAAGCCCTGATACTTTCAGCCGGGAACGTCTGGCTGAGAAGTCTCAAAAGTTACGTCGACCGGTATAAGAGAACCATTACAAGGTCCTGCATCGACCAATCGAAGTGCGTGGATACACTGCTACAACTGGGTCGTGCCGGAACAGGATCGACGTAACGATGTGGCCGTGGGAACATCTCGCGTTCGGATATCTGCTGTACAGTGGATATACACGGATCGTTCACCGACGTCGGCTGGGCGACGACGAGGCGGTCGTCCTCACGATGGGAACCCAGTTTCCCGATCTCGTCGACAAACCGCTCGCGTGGGCGTTCGGCATCCTCCCGAGCGGACTCTCGCTCGCCCACTCGGTTCTGTTTTTCCTCCCTGTCTGTGTTTTCTTGACGCTCGCCAGCGGTCGACACCCGAGTGACGCGTTCTGTGTCGGATACGGCTCACACCTCCTGGGTGATCTGCTCTACCCGCTCGCAACCGGCGGACAACTGAACCCCGCCTTCCTGCTGTGGCCGCTGGTCTCGCGCACCCCCAGCGACACCCGAGGGTTGCTCGGTAATGTGATGTACTACACCGACCAGTTCGTCGTGTTTCTCGGCACCCCGCGTGGCTACCTGTATCTGGTCGCCGAACTCGTACTTCTCGTTTTGGCGGTCGCCGTCTGGGCAGACGACGGATTCCCGGGGAGCTACTCGCTCGGGAATCGGCTCCGTTTTCCGAAACTACACTAGCAATCACTATCAGTACGCTCGATACCGGAGAGACGAACCGGCAGGTCCGTCACGTCACTCGAACTGGTTGCCGCCCCGGAGCTGTGGCGGGAGCGGTCGGTGGGTAGCCGGCGTGCCGACCGCCAGGGTCTCCGGCGGGACATCGTCAGTGACGACAGCGCCTGCTGCGACGAACGATTTGTGACCGATCGTCACGCCGGGAAGAAGCGTCGCGTTCGCCCCGATCGAGGCGTGTGATTCGACAGACGTACCGACAATCTCGCTCGTTTCCCGGACCGGGTACGGGTCGTTGGTCACGACAGCGTGCGGACCAAAGAAAACGTCGTCGGCGACGGTCGTCGCCGGCGGCAGGTACACCCCGGTCTGGAACCGGACTCGTGACCCGACTTCGAGATTGCCATCGAGGATCGCGTGACTTCCTACGAGCGTGTCGTCACCGATTGTCGTGTTTCCCCTGACGAGCGCGTCGTGTCCGGTCACGAACCCGTCACCGATTTGGACATCGGTGTAGATGGTCGTCCCGCCGCGTATCGTGGCCTCGTCGCCGATTTCGGTGACACCATCGTCCCCTTTGCCGACGATGGCCGTCTCCGCTATCTCACAATCCTGGCCTGAATCGAGTCGAACACGCTCTTTTTTTGTCATACAGACAAAACTCAATTATATACCCGATCCGTATTGTAATCGTATCCGTACCCGGGTGAGCCAGCAAAGACCGTAGCGTGGCTGGCGCCGATGCCCTCGGGTAAGAACTGGATTATCGACTGCTAGAGAGTGACTACCAACCCGACTGCAACAGTAACAGAGACACATTGCTGGAAAGTCGGATGAAAAAGTGGTACGTAGTCCGAATCTGTTCCAGTACCGGGAGAAACACCACTGGACAGTAAAGAGAGTGAACGGGCCGATAGCTATTTGTGAAGGAGGGCATTACCCAGACAAATATGACCGAAGACGAGCCAAAAAAAGAGGGGGTGCGCAAACAGGATGAGGGGGCCCCGTTATTGCAGGCCAATCCTCCAGAGTGGCAGGAGGTCCCGAGCGATCCAGAACCACAGGATCTCGACTACCATATCATACAGTGGAAGCGAATCCCTGCAACGGATGACGACAAAATCATTTTTCTCCCAAAAAACGAAGAGCTCCTCAAAGAGGACGCGTTTATTATTCTTGGGGACGATAGTCTCTGTAATCTCGTGCGACGTCGTTGAGGTCGGCTCCCGGTTTCGATCCCAGCGGGGACAACTATAGCCGACAGTATCAGTGCCAACGCCGCCGGGTTACCGGCGGATTCGCTCGACAGCCGCGACGACTCCGGGAAGTGTGGTCGGTGGCGTCTCCGAGGGGTGGAACCACCGGGCGTCGACGACCTCACCGGTCACGGGTGTCGGCTCTCCGAGAAGTGTGCACTCGAAGATCGTGTACACAGAGGCTGTCCGGTGGAAACTCCGGTGGACGTACAAAAACGAGTCACGCACGGTCCAGTCCGTGCACCGACAGCGCAACTCCTCGAGGAGTTCGCGTCGGAGTGTGGCCGCGTCCGGTTCTCCCTGTCGGGCGCCACCACCCGGCAGCGTCCAGAACGGCGTCCCATCGATGTGTCGCTCCCGGATCAGCAACACTCTCCGGGGTGTCGTAACGAGTGCCTTGACACCACGCCTGATCCGGAATTCCTCGGTGGTCGGTCGGCCAGGAACTCGCTCTGGGGTCGTGGTTGACCCGGCAGAGTGGTTCGGTCGGTGTGTCATCGTATCTGCCGGATGGAGGGTACGCACAACGACCGCTGTCGCCGTTTTCCTGGACGATCACCTGCTGTCGGGTGATCGATCCGGCACAGGACTACAGCAGTCGTTGTGATCCCGGAGTGATACTGTCGGCTATAACTTCGTGAAGAGATTCGGCACCTCGGGGTGCCGATACTGCTCACGGGCCTATAGCCGACAGTATGAGTAGCTGATCCGGTCGTACTTGGCAGTCGCACGGAGCGTTCATTATTATACGCTCCCTGTGGCGGCTAGAGGGGGCTCGAAAACAAGGGTGTCGCTGTCTCATCTCGCGGATCGGCGTGGCCAGGCAAACATCTTTATCTGCGGGTCTGTACATGGTTATTACAGCGGGCAAACCGGGAGGTAAACGATTCCCGGGTGACAGTACCCGGTCAGTAGTCAGCCACCTGCCGGAAACCACGGTTGCGAGAGAGTGGCCTGTCCGCACAGCAAACATATGAGTGATTGGAACGAGGTAAGCTTCGTCATCAGTTCACGGTACCGCGTCATGGTTGTCAGGCGACTGGCGACCGGACCTGCGACACCCTCGCAGATCGCGTCCGACGTCGACGTTGGCATCTCTCACGTCTCGCGCGCGCTCCAGCGCCTGCGGGACCGGTCGCTCGTCGACCTGCTGGTCTCCGAAGACCGCAAGAAAGGACGCGTCTACGGCCTGACCGAGCACGGGACTGCCGTCTGGGAGACGATCGAAGCCGAGAACATGGTTTGACCGGCCCACCCACAGCGCGGGACTGCTGTGTCCAGGTCCCTCTTTTCGGTTCTCTGTAGTAAGCTTTCCCAAATTTCAGTAGGCCCAACGTACCTCTCCGGTCGCTCTCTCGAACGATCAATCACAGCCGTCACTGTGTGACTGGCCGTCAGGGACCGTCACTGGACAGTGACGCTCTTGGCCAGGTTGCGCGGTTTGTCGATCGAGCGCCCCAGCCGCGCGGCGACGTGGTAGGCCACCAGTTGCAACTGCACGTTCGCGAGGACGCTCGCCGCCCGCGGGTGTGTTTCCGGCACGTCCAGGACGTGATCAGCGTACCGCTCGACGTCGCTCACGCCGTCAGTCACCGCGACGACGGGCGCGTTGCGTGCCTCCACCTCTTTGATGTTCCCGATGGTCTTGCGCGCGGGTTCGCCCTCACCGGTGACGACCGCGAACACGGGCGTGGTCTCGGTGACCAGCGCCAGCGGGCCGTGTTTCAACTCGCCGGCCGCGAACCCCTCGGCGTGCTTGTAGGTGATTTCTTTCATCTTCAGTGCCCCTTCGAGCGCGACCGGGTAGTGGTAGCCCCGCCCGATGAAGAAGTACGCCGACGCCTCCTGGTAAGTCTCTGCGACCGCCGCAGCGGCCGAGTCGTCCAGCAGCGCCTGGACGTCGCCGGGGAGGTCCCGCAACGCCGGCACGACTGTGCGCGCGTCCCTGCCGGCCGTGGCCAGCACGAGCAGGTTCAGCGCCGCCAACTGCGAGGCGAATGTCTTCGACGCGGCGACCCCGATTTCCGGGCCCGCCCGGATGTAGAAGGCGTGGTCGCACTCCCGGGCCGCGGTCGAACCCACGGTGTTCGTGAGCGCCAGCGTCCGCGCGCCGCGGCGGTCGGCCTCCCGCAGCGCCGCGAGCGTGTCCGCGGTCTCGCCGCTCTGGGTGACGCCGATCACCAGCGCGTCGCCGATCGGCGGGACAGCGCCCGCGTACTCGCTGGAGAGGAACGCCCGGGCGGGCACGCCCGCCTGCCGGAACAGCTGGGCGCCGTACAGCGCCGCGTGGTAGGAGGTCCCGCAGGCGACGAACTGGACGCCAGTCGGCGAGAGGGCGCCCAGGTCCCCCACGTCGACGGTCCCGCCGAGTTCCTCGACGCGGCCACGGAGACACTGCCGCAGGGCGCGGGGTTGCTCGTGGATCTCCTTGAGCATGTAGTGGTTGTACCCGCTCTTGCCCGTCTCCTCGGGGTCCCACTCGACCGTGTCGACGTCTTTCCGGACGGTGTCCCCGTCGGCGTCGGTCACGGTCCACGTCTCGTCGAGGCGGACGAACTCGCCGTCGTCGAGATAGACGACCCGATCGGTGTGCTCCCGGAAGGCGGGGACATCGCTGGCGAGGTACAGCCCGTCGCTCTGGTGGTCGTCCCCGGAGTCGGTCCCGACCCCGAGCACAAGCGGCGAGTCGTTGCGCGCCGCGAACACCGCCGTCTCGCCGGCGATCACCGCCGCGATGGCGTAACTGCCCTCCAGCCGTGCCAGTGCCTCCCGGAACGCCCCTTCGGGGTCGCGTCCGTCCGCGAGCGCGTCCTCGATCAGGTGGGGCACGACCTCGGTGTCGGTGTCGCTGGTGAACGCGTGGCCGGCCGTCGAGAGTTCGTCGCGGATCGACTGGTAGTTCTCGATGATGCCGTTGTGGACGACCGCCACGTCGCCGACACAGTCCGTGTGGGGGTGTGCGTTGGCGTCGGTCGGCGGACCGTGCGTGCTCCAGCGGGTGTGGCCGATCCCCACCTGGCCCGCCAGGGGGCGCCCGTCGAGTGCCGCACGGAGGTCATCGATCTCGCCGGCGGTCTTGCCGACCTCGAGAGCACCGCCGCCCTCGGTGAGTGCGACGCCGGCCGAGTCGTAGCCGCGGTACTCCAGTTTCGCCAGCCCGTCGACGAGTGTCTCGAGCGTTCCGTCGCCCCGACCCACACAGCCGATGATCCCGCACATCAGCGCACCACCTCCGCGCCCTCGCGGACGGTCCCGCTGACGTGTGCACCAGGGCCGATGTGAACGTTGGGCCCGATGAGCGTCCCGGGGGCGAAGCTCACGTCCCCGCGCGCCCGGGTTCGGTCTGCGACGACGGCCCCGAGTTGCTGGTTTTCGAACACCCGCTCCCCGACGCGGACGTCTGCGGGTCCGCCGGAGATGGTCGTGGCGGCCCCGAGGTGGACGTCCTGCCCGAGAACGGCGTCGCGCAGCGTCGAGCCAGCGTCGACCCGGCCGTCGGTGTCGACGACGGACCGCTCTATGGTCGTGTTCGAACCGAGGGTTGCGTTCTGGCCGAGCGCCACGGTCGGCCCGACGACAGCCCCGGGGCCGACCTCGCAGTCCGAGCCGACGACGACCGGTTGCCGGAGCGTCGCGTCCTCGTGGATGGTGGCGTCGGCGTCGACCCACACGCCCTCTCCACGCCGGGGTTCGGCTACGCGGCCGCGAGCGAGGACCTCCTCGGTGACTTCCAGCAGGTCCCAGGGATAGGTGGCGTCGACCCAGAGCCCGCCCGTGCGGACACCCCGGACTCGCCCGGTCTCGAGCAACCGCGCGATGGTGTCGGTCAGCGCGAGCTCCCCAGCGTCCCGGGGTGTCTCGTCGATCGTCCCGAAGATGGACGGTTCGAAGGCGTAGATACCCCCGTTGATGAGCCGGTACTCGTCGGTGTCGGGTTTCTCGACGAGGTCGGCGACGTCCCGGTCGTGGAGGGTGACCGCGCCGTACTGGCTGGTGTCGTGGCGCTCGAGGACGGCCATCGCCGCGCTCGCGGTCCCGTCCTCGAAGGTGTCGACGACGTCGCGGACAGAGCCAGCCTCGATGACCCGGTCGCCGTTGACCACGAGCACCGGTCCGTCGACGGCCTCGCGGGTCTGCAGGAGGGCGTGTCCGCTGCCCAGCTGTTTTCCCTGAACTACGTACTGGAGGGTGACGTCGCGGTATGTCGGGCCGAAATACTCCTGGACACGTTCGCGGCGGTAGCCGACCACGAGGACGACGCGGCGCAGCCCGGCCTCGACCAGGGCGTCGAGGACGTGCTCGAGGATGGGGCGGTTAGCCGCCGGCAACATCGGTTTCGGTCGGTTGCGCGTCAGCGGGCGCAACCGAGTTCCCTCCCCCGCAGCGAGGACAACAGCGGTCTGGACACTCATACGGGGTGGTTGTGACCGGCGGGGTTCGACTTTCTGATACTGCCGGTCATAAGCCCGTGAGTAATTTCCTCCCCCCGTGGGGTCGAATATCTCCACGTAGTTATGACCGGCAGTACGAGGCGTGCAACACGTTCGACCGACAACTGCGTGTGCGCGTACGGCATCGTGTGTACACTCCTTCTCAACCCTGCCGCGGACATTGTTACTCACCAATTAAGAAGAAGGCACAGAATCGCTGACACACCTCGACTGATGTCTTTCCCGGCTTACGCGGTCTCGCAGTCTACAACGACCGAAACCCCCGAAATCCCTGCGGACATGAACGCACATCCAGCTGTCGACGCGACGGACGAATCCGAGAGAGACTCCTTGCGACTGGCGTTCGGGTCTCTTGCCGGTCGGTTATACATTACATACCTATCCCTGTAATATTATGGCGTGGCGAGCAAGCCCATCCCCGTCGGTTCCGGTGCCAAAGAACACGTCCTGTCCTCCGATACCGTCCACGTTTGGCTTTTCTGATGTCTCTCTGTCACCATTATTATCACTATTATTTACAATAAGTACACACCTCGTCGGGGAACGACCTACGAACGGTTTTCACATTCGGGTAGCAACTCCTTACTGTAAAAAATATCGTAACGTCCAGAGCTGGGAAACTACTCCTGAATCCTGCGATAATAGGCGTGAGTGATAGAAGAAATCGCCATGACGGCCAACAGTGTTACCAACACTACCAGTGGGGTCAACCCGAACGGAGCGGATCCGAGTAAACTCACAGCCAACGTGCCGATCGCAACGACTGTGACCGCAAAATAGAGGCGAGACCAGGCAAACGACTCTGTCTCTCCGAGATACGGCTCTAGTTGAGACGCGTTGGCTGCGAGTTCGACGGTTCCGCGGTTTTTCTCGAAATCGACGATATGCATGTCGTCCATCTTCGGGAGGTGACACTGATAGAGACCAACGTACACGCGTTTGCGCTGACTCGAAGAGATGGCCCTGATCGAACAGTCGTTCTCGAGCGCCGCGATGTGTTCCGCGAGTTCGCTTAGTGAGGTGTTCCCCCCGTTCTCGTTCAGATAGCGGAGGGCTTGCCGGCGTCTGTTGTTTTTCAGTATCTCGAACACCTTATCTATCGGGAGCGGTTCCACTCCGGACTCCTGAGTGTCGGTGTCCGGATTGTCGTCGCCCGCCCCACCGGACGAACCGCTTTCTGTTTGCTCCTCGCTCTGGTTGGGTACAAGACTCTCTAA
>CAYYHG010000004.1:0-63307 GCA_964471665.1 uncultured Halobacteriales archaeon
ACACAGCTACACTAGCTTGTGTACACACCTGTTTACAACCTGGAACACCGGAGAGTAGACTGCCAGACCTCAGACGTTCACCCACTCGCTGTGTTTGTCGCTTCGCTCGACAGCGTCGAGGACCCGCTGGACGCCGAGTCCCGTCCCGAAGTCGGGGTCGTGGGACTCTCCGGCCGCGGCGGCAGAGAGAAATTCGTAGTTCTCGTGGACGAGTGCGTGTTCCCAGCCGACGACGTGCCCCGGCGGCCACCAGCGGTCGATGTACGGGTCGTCGGGGTCGGTCACGAGGATGGTTTCGAAGCCCCGGTCACCGGCGTCGAGTACTTCGAGTTCGTTCAACTGCTCCAGGTCGAACCGGATCGATCCCTCCGAACCGTTGAGTTCGATGGTGTTGGCGTTCTTGTGACCCGTCGCACACCGGGTGGCCTCGAACAGACCCATCGCGCCGCTCTCGAACTCGGCCTGTGCCGTGTACGCGTCGTCGACAGTCACGGTGCGGGTTTCGCTTCCCCCGCCAGCACCCGAGTCGAGACTGCCTCCGTCGTCGCCGGAGACCGGTCGCTCCTCGACGAAGGTCTCGAGATGGCCCGAGACGCGGCTGATCCGATCGCCGACCAGGAACTGCGCGAGGTCGATCGAGTGGGCACCGAGGTCGCCCAGCGCACCGCTTCCGGCAATCTCTGCAGAGTTGCGCCAGCTCCAGGACGACTCGGGGTCGAGCAGCCAGTCCTGCAGATACGAGGCCCGGACGTGACGCAGGTCGCCGAGGAATCCTCCCTCGACGAGCTGTTTCGCGTACTGGATCGCAGGGACGAACCGGTAGTTGAACGCGACGCCCGCGGTGGCGTCGCTCTCGTCGGCCGCCTGTGCCATCCGCTCGGCCGCCTCCAGCGTGTGGGCCAGTGGCTTCTCACAGAGAACGTGTGTTCCTGCCTCCAGTGCCACAATCGACGGGTCGGCGTGGAGGTTGTTCGGCCCGAGATTGTAGAAGACGTCGACTTCGCCGACGATCTCCTCCCAGTCGGTCGCGTACCGGTCGAACCCGAGTCTGTCGACGGCCTCCGCGAGCGCGTCCTCGTCGCGGCCCACGAGCACGTCGCGCTCCACCTCGGGGGCGTCGGGGAAGAACATCTCGAGTCGGGCGAGCGCGTTCGCGTGGGCCCGACCCATGAACCGGTACCCCAGGAAGCCTGCGGAGAGTGTCATGATCTCACGCCCAGTACGTCCCCGGGTCGCGTCTCGAAGACTGCCCGCTGGAGCAGGTCGACGGCCTTCTCCAGGCCCTCACGCCCCGAGATCAGCGGGTCCTCGTGTTCGACCGAGAGAGCGCCATCGAGCGGTTCGCCACCGAGTGCGACTGTCAGGACTCCTCTGTCCATACCTCCGGCCACGGATGGACTCAAAATAAAGCTCGCTGTTGTGAAACTCTCCGTCCGCGACGACCTGTGTGTGAGAGCAACTGATACTGCCGGCTACACCTTCGTGAAGATACCCGACATCCGGGGGGCGATGACGCTCACGTGGGTACAGCCGACAGTATCAGGCGCCGAGATACAGTTCCTGAACCTCGTCGGAGTCGAGGAGTTCAGTGCCAGTCCCTTCCATGCGTTTCTCGCCGAGGTCGAGGACGAGGCCACGGTCGGATTCCTCGAGGGCACGCCGGGCGTTCTGTTCGACCATCAGGACCGCGGTGTCGGATTCGTTTTTGATTCTGGCGATCTTCTCGAAGACGTCGTCGACCAGTTGCGGGGCGAGTCCAGCCGAGGGTTCGTCGAGTATCAGCAGGTCGGGATCGAGCATCAGCGCGGCGCCCATCGCGACCATCTGTTGCTGGCCGCCGCTCAGCGTCCCGGCCGTCTGGTTGGGTCGCTGTTCGAGCACGGGGAACCGCTCGTAGACCTCCTGGACGCGGTCCTCGAAGGCGACCTCCGAGTCACCGAGCGCCCAGGCGCCCATCTTGAGGTTCTCCAGCACTGTCAGGTTGGGGAAGATGTTGTCCACCTGCGGGACGTGACAGATACCGTGATAGATCACCTTCTCGGGTGCCACGCCGGAGATGTCCTCGCCGTTGAGTTCGATGCGACCGGCGTCGATGTCAGTCAACCCGACGACGCTTTTCAACAGCGTGGACTTGCCGGCCCCGTTGGGGCCGATGATCGTCACCATCTCGTCGGCCTCGACCGCCATGTCGACGCCGTGAATGACTTTCAGGTCGCCGTATCCGCTTTCGAGATCCGAGATTTCCAGCAGCGTCACACCCGACCACCGCCGAGATAGGCCTCGATCAGTTGTTCGTCCTGCTGGACCTCTTCGGGTTCGCCGACCACGAGGATCTGGCCGTTGTGCATCCCGATCACTGTATCCGAGATGTCCATGATGGTCTGGATATCGTGCTCGACGATCAGAAACGTCTTGTTCTGTTCGTCGCGGAGTGCGGAGATCCGTTCGAGCAGGTGGTCCGTGAGGTCGGGGTTGACGCCGGCCATCGGCTCGTCGAGCAACAGCACCTCCGGATCAGACATCAGCGCCCGGCCGAGCTCCAGCAGTTTCCGCTGTCCCCCAGAGATGTTGCCGGCGTACTCCTTGCGCAACTCCCAGAGTTCCAGGTACTTGAGCAACTGTTCGGCCCGGTCCCGTTGCTCGTTCTCGTAGTCCCGGACCGTGCCGGGACTGGTGAACAGCGGGACCACCTTCTCGCCGGGGTTCTCCTGGGCGGCAAGCAGCATGTTGTTCATCACGGTCATCCCTGACAGTTCCCGCGTGATCTGGAACGTGCGGATCAGCCCGCGGATCGCCCGCTGTTCGGGCCGGAGGTCGGTGACCTCCTCGCCGTCGAGGAGTACTGTTCCCTTGTCGGCCTCGTAGAATCCGCTCATGAGGTTGAACAGCGTGCTCTTCCCGGCGCCGTTGGGGCCGATGAGACCGGTGATCTGTCCCTGCTCGACGCTGACCGAGACGCTGTCGACGGCGGTCAGCCCGCCGAAGGATTTGGTGATGTCCTCCGTTTCGAGGATGGCGGTTCCGCTCATCGCGTCGCCTCCCCGAAGAGCCCGTCGGGTCGGGTCAGCAACCCGATTACGAGCAACAGCAACGCGAAAGCGGGTTTGTACTCGCTGGGGATGACGGCCACGCTCACCTCGGTCCCGATCCCGAGGATGTACCCGCCGACGACGGCCCCGACGGGGTCACCGATCCCGCCGAGGATCACCGCAGCGAAGACCGGGATCAGGAACACGAATCCCATGTTCGGCCTGAGGTTGGCGTCGAGACCGAGCATGATGCCCGCCATCCCGGCGATGACGCCACCCAGCAGGGAGACGTAGATCACCAGCCGCTTGGTGTCGATCCCGCGCAGGCGCGCGAGGTCGGTGTCGTCGGAGGCGGCCCGCATCGCGATCCCGATCCGGGTCCGGTTGAGCAACAGGAACACCAGCCCCAGCACGACCAGGCTGAGGACGACGATTGCGACCTGGACCGGCAGGATAGCGATCCCGAAGTACTGGGGTGCGGCCTCGATCGGGACCTCGTAGTACCGCGTGTCGGCGGTCCAGACGATCCTGATGAGGTTCCGGAGGATGAACGCGATCCCGATCGAGACGACGAGCAACACGACCGGACTCCGGTCCTGGAAGTTCCGGAAGACGACCCTGTCCGCGACGAGCGCGGTCACTCCCCCGCCGACAGCCCCGATGGCGATGGCGCCGATCAGCGGGACGCCGGCTGCGTCGGCCGCGAAGGCCACGTACGCGCCCATCGCCATGTAGTCGCCGTAGGCGATGTTGATGAAATCCAGCAGGCCGAACAGGAGCGTCAGCCCGAGCCCGGCGAGTGCGATCAGGCTCCCGGTGACGACACCGTTCCAGATGAACTGGGGGTCGAGCGTGACCATCTCACTCACTCCCTCCCATGCCCGCCATCGCGCGTTCCTTGTCGCCGAGCAGCCCGTGTGGCCGGTAGTACAACACCAGGATCAACAGCGCACCGATGATGATGAGCCGGATGAACGGGAGTTCGTTCCCGAGAGGAATGTCACTGGGGAGAAAGCGGGTCACCTGCCGGATGCTCGTGATCAGGACCGCACCGACGATCGCACCCAGGTAACTCCCGGCACCGCCGACGATGACCATCGCCCACACCGAGAACGTGAGGTTGGGCAGGAACATCGTCGGCTGGATGGCGAACACGTAGTGTGCCCACAGCGAGCCGGCGAGCCCGGCGAGACCGGCCCCGATGCCGAACGACTTGAGCTTGAACTGGGCCGTGTCCTTGCCGAGCGCCTTCGGGACGTCCTCGTCTTCCCGGACCGCGTGGAGGACGCGCCCGAACGGGCTGTCCGCGAGGCGTCTGAACAGCAGATAGCTGGCGGCCACGAACAGGACCACGAGCCCGAAGTAGAACACGTCGTAGGAGACGACGCCGCTGACGGAGCCCTCGAGGGGCCGGGGGATGTTTCTGAGCGTCTGTTCGCCGCTGGTCAGCCACGCCTCGTTGGAGATCATCAGCCGCAGTATCTCGGCGCCAGCCAGCGTCACGATCGCGAGATAGTCGCCTTCCAGTCTGACGCTGGTGATCCCGAGGAGTACCCCGGCGAGTGCGGCGGTCACTGTCGCGCCGACCATCCCGACGACGATAGGGAACCCGAATCCGACGACCCGGTTTGCAAGCAGTCCCGTCTCCGCGACCGGCGTCGTCAGGATGGCAGACGTGTACGCGCCGACCGCAAAAAAGCCCGCGTGGGCGAAGTTCAATAGCCCCGTGTCACCCCAGTGTATGTTCATCCCGATAGCCAGCAGCGAGTAGACGCCCATGATGATTCCGACGACCATCACCAGCTTCAGCGAAATGAGCGCCATTTCCTATGCCTCCCTCCGGCCAACGTAATTACTGCTTCGGTATCGCGTTCCGATCCTGTCTGTCATAGTATCTCGATAGTTTGCGCCTCGATAACGCATCTTTCGCCGAACGGGTTCCGGGGGGCTACCCCGTCTCGTACACTTCGGCGAGGGCCTCGGCCTCGTAGGTCGTGAGCGACTCCCAACTGCCGCCCGTGGCCTGCAGGATACTGAACGGACCGACCACGTTGCCGTTGTCGTCGAAGTTCTGGGGGTTGGCCGCGCCGATGTAGTTGATGTCGTTGCCGTTTGCCAGTTCCTCTTTGCCCTCGGCGAACGTCGTCACCTCGGTGCCGGGCGGGTTGGAGATGGTCTTGAGCTGGTCCGGGATCGCCTGGCGCTCGACCGCGCCGTGGGCCTCGAAGGCCAGCGCGAACTGGTTGACCGCGTCGTAGGCTTCCCCGGCGAACGTCCCGGGCTCACCGCCGTTCACGTTCTGGAACGACTCGGTGAACTCGTCGAAGGCGGGCCCGGGTGCGGGCGCCTGTCCGAGGAATCCCTCGGCGACGTCGGAACCGACCTCCGAGATGAAGTCCTCGGTGAGCACGTCGTTGCCCAGCACGAGGTTGAAATTCTCCTTTGCGCCCAGTTCGGAGTAGTTTTTGACGAACAGCGTGCTGACCTCGGTCCCGGCCGTCATCTGAACGATGTCCGGATCTGCGTCCTGGAGTGTTCCGATCTCGCTGCGGTAGGAACTGGCGTTGATCGCCAGGGGTACCTCCGCGACGACCTCGCCCCCGAGGTTGCTGAACGCCTCGCCGACCGACGCTGCGAAGCTCTGTGAACCCTTGTCGTTTTTGAACGACAGCGCCATCGACTCGTGGCCGGCGTCCTCGAAGTTGTACTTGCCCGAGGCGGCACCACCCACCGCGTCGCTCGGAACGTTCCGCCAGAGCCACGTCCCGCCGACGTCGTCGAGCTGTATCGTGCCCGCCATCACCGTGATCACCGGGAGCTGTGCGCTCTGGATCGGCTCGATCAGGTTCGGCATCACGGAACTGGACGGCCCGATCGCGGCCGGCACACCCGCCGAGTCGAGCGTCTCGAACCCGCTTATCGCGGCCTGCGGGTTCGTCTCCGTGTTCTGCTCGTTGGTCTCGATGGTCATCCCGTCGAGGACGCCGTCGCTTTGCTCGCTGATCTCGGCAAGCGCCGTCGCGACCGCAGGCCGGGTGTTCGACCCGATCCAGCCGAACCCGCCGCTGAACGGGTTCAGGTAACCCAGCGTGATCGTCCCGCCGCCGCCGTCTGTCGATCCTCCGTCGCCGCCGTCGCCGCCGTCGCCGCCGTCCTCCATATCGTCGCCGTCGCCGCCGTCTTCGCCGCCGCCGTCGCCGCCATCACCACCGTCGCCACCGTCGCCGCCGTCGCCTCCGTTGCCACCACAGCCCGCGAGGAAAACCATTCCCGACGCGCCCGCGCCCTTGATGAGTGTCCGTCTGTCGATGCTGTCCTGCCAGCGTGCGCTTTTGTCTGGCATGGAAAGAAGGTAAGATTCCCTTTACTTATATCTTTATATGGGAGAAACTATTCTTCGGCCAGAGAGCCTGAAAACGTCGAACGTTACTTCTCGCGCAGTTCCTGCAGTTTCTCGCGTGCGTCGCCGATGGCTTCTTTCGCTTCGCCCTCGGCGCGTCCCTGGATGTCCTGCAGGTCCTCGCGGATCTCCTCCAAGCGCCCGGGTTCGGGCTCAGCTTCCTTGCCGGCCAGTTCGCGGACCCGCTCCTCGACTGGCTCCAGCTCTTCGGTGATCCCCTTCTTTGCTGTCTCGCCGGCCCGCTTGAGGTAGTACCGCGTGTCTTCGAAGTGCTTGTTCATATCTGACCTTATGCGAGGGACAAATAAATTCTTTGTGGGTGTCGACCCGACGGCGTCGCTCGGTCTATGGCCGGCAGTATCAGTAGGTCGGGCTCTCCTCCCGGATCCCCTCTCGTTTGTTGACGACGCGTGCGAGCGTGAAGAGGGCGTCCGAGAGACGGTTCAGGTAGACGATCGCGGTGTCGTTGACGGAGGCTTCTTCGGCCGCGAAGGCGACAGAGCGCCGTTCCGCACGGCGACAGACCGACCGCGCGTGGTGGAGTCTCGCTCCGGGGTCGGAGCCGCTGGGGAGGATGAACGACTCCAGCGGGTCGAGTTCGTCGTCGTAGCCGTCGATCCACCCCTCGACTGCCTCGACGTGCTCGTCACCGACAGCGGGGTCGTCCTCGTCGGGATCGGGATTGGCGAAGTCCGCCTGGACGATGTGGAGGTGGTTCTGGGTCTCCCGGAGCTGGTCGTCGATGTCGTCGTAGCCGGTCGGGCGAACCTTCCCCACCAGCGAGTTCACCTCGTCGACGGTCCCGTAGGCCTCGATGCGCGCGCTGGCCTTCGAGACGCGGTCCATGTTCTGCAGGTCGGTCAGCCCCTCGTCGCCACGCCCGGTATAGATTTTCATACCACCGCTCCGGGCGTCGATGACTTAAGCCACGCGGACGCGCGCGACGCGGCCGCCACACCCCTTTCGACGGAAGCGTTACTTCTCGCCGACGTACAGCGAGTAGACGATGACGGCGAAGCCGACGGCGATGAGCGCGCTCTCGACGAGCTGTCCGAGCCGGAAGCCCGCCCGGAAGACCTGATCGACGACACCGGCCAGCAGGGAACCGAGCGTGACGATCCCGAACCCGACAGAGAGATAGCGAAGCGGCTGGGCGCCCGTCCGGCGGTAGGCCTTGTACGAGAGGTAGGTGATGAGGCCACCGAGCAGGAGGGTGGCTGTCTTCAGCGCGACAATCGCGATCGGTGTCGTGGTTTCGTGGGGGCTCATGTCTCTTTTCGCACCTCCGACCAGAGGCCAGCCAGCCGTTCGTCGGCAGCCCGTGGCTTGCGCGCGATCTCGACCTCGAAGCGCCGGTTCTCGGCCAGCGCGATGACGACCTCCTCGAAGACGACGGCGTACCGGCTGGCGTGCTGGCCGTCCGGCCGGATCTCTGTCCCCTCTTCCAGAAGCGACGCCTCCGTGAGCAGGTCCAGCTTCCGGTAGGTCGTCGAGAGGGGCACGCCGGACTGGTCCGAGATCTCGTCGGCTGTCATGGGTTCCTCGAGCGCCCGGACGATTTCCCGGCAGTCCGGGTCGTCGAGCGCGTCGAGGACTTCCTGCAGGTCGGGTGCAGCCTCCTCAGCGAACGGATCACGGACCATCCGTATCCTCGCGTGGCTGGCCGACGGACATAACCCCACCGACATGTGTCCGTCTGCCTGTCCGTCCCGGCGCGACCACGCATCGCTACCGTTTTGCCGCGGCCGTCCGTCGATCGGTGCATGGGACAGACTGGCGTCGGCGCCCGCGTCGAGTCTGCCATCGCCCGCTACTTCGACGGCCCGGTCCCCGAGCCCGAAGGACTCCCGCGCTACGTCGCCCCGCTTCCCCGGTGGCTCGAGAACGTCGGCCTCCGGCTGGCCTGGCCCATCGTCGCCGTCAACCTCCTCGGGACGCTCTTCGGGTTCTGGTTCTACGCCGGCCGACCCCTGGAGGCCCAGCCCCCGCTGGTCGAGGGACAACTCGGTGCGGCACCGCTGTCGGCCTGGCCGCTCGTGCCCGACTCCCCCGTCGCGACGCTGTTTATCGCCCTCTCGCTTGCCGCCTGGCGTCTCGACTGGGACGCCGAGTGGCTCCACGCCCTGGCCTTCTTTGGCTGTATCAAACTCGGGTTCTGGACGCCGTACGTCCAGTTGTTCCTCAACGGCCCGGAGGGCATCGCGGCGTGGCTCTACTGGTTTCTGGTCCTCA
The DNA here is from genome assembly GCA_964471665.1 of uncultured Halobacteriales archaeon. GTDB lineage: Archaea > Halobacteriota > Halobacteria > Halobacteriales > Haloarculaceae > SW-9-67-25. The sequence goes on from CAYYHG010000004.1 coordinate 8,662, forward strand.
GCCACCTCGCGATGGTCGTCGAGGCGTTCCTCGTCTATCGGTACGCGGACTTTCCCGTGCGTGCAGTCGCCGTCGCGACGGGGTGGTACGGTCTCAACGACGTTGTCGACTACTTCTGGCCCGTTCTGGAGGGCCCACACCACACGGTCCTCCGGGCAGAGATCGTCGACGGCGCCATCGACCACTCGCTGCCCGCACACGACTTCGCGGCGGCGTGTGCCGTGGTGCTCACGATCGCTGCCGTCTTCCTGGCGCTCGCGACGCACGTCGAGAAGTCACAGCGCGAGCAGCGACGGTAGGAGTCGGGTGGCCGGTTCCGACGTGGACAGCCGGTGATATAGGGATGTTCGAAAGCGTTTACCAGGTCGACCGCACGCCTTCTTGCGGTCGATCCTGTAATGACTTTCGAACATCCCTATACTGTCGGCTATAAGCCCGTGAGCAATATCCTCATTCCGGGGCGGGGAATATCTTCACGAAGTTATACCGGTCGACGTAACTTTTGATACTTCTCAGCCGGACATTCCCGGCTAAAAGTATCAGGGCTTACGTCGACCGGTATATAGCCGACAGTATAACGACACCCGTTCGGTTTTGTCTCTCGACGGCCTGCTGTGCGTATGGCAGACACCGACGCAGTGGTGGATACCCTCGCGGACGGCGTTCTGACGATCAGGCTCGACCGGCCCGAAAAGCACAACGCGATGACAGCAGCGATGTGGAAAGCAGTCACGGAGGCCATCGGGCGCGGGACCGACGAGAACGCCCGTGCGGTCGTCCTGACCGGCACCGGCGAGGTGTTCTGTGCCGGCGACGACATCGAGGCACTGGCCGACATCGAGGACGACAGGGACGTCCGCCGGCTGGTCGAGACACTGACCGATTGTTTCGACGCCATCGAGACCACCCCCGTGCCGGTGGTCGGACGGGCCAACGGCCCCGCCTACGGCGGCGGGTTCGAGCTCCTCGTGGCTGCAGACGTCACCGTCGTTCCGGAGGGCGCGACCTTCGGGTTGCCCGAGACGCAGATTGGTGTCATCCCGCTGTACGGCGCGAAACGACTGTCCCAGCTGGTCGGCCGCCAGCGCGCTGCCGACGTGGCGCTCGCCGGGCGAGAGCTGACGGCGACCGAAGCCGTCGAGTGGGGGCTGTTCTCCCGTGCGGTCCCGGCCGACGAACTCGGAGAGACCGTTGCCGACGTCGTCGCCGGGCTCTCGGAATCGTCCCCGGAGGCGCTGGCGACGACGAAAGCCTGGCTGAACGCACCGTTCCGGTCGGGCGCCGAGCGGGTCGGGATGCGGACCGGACTCGGCCACCTCTTTGCCGGCCCGGACGCGCGCGAGGGGGTCGAAGCGTTCCTGGAGGACCGCCAGCCAGGGTGGGCCTTTTCAGACGGTGAAACCACTCGCGACTCTTAAATTACCGCTCGGACTACAGATACTCATGCGACCACAGGACGGTGAGGTCTACATCATTAGCGACACCGGCGACGATGTGTGGGCCAGCCCGACGCCCGTGAGTACCGCCATCGTAGACGCCGTGATCGCCCGGACCGAACTCGAGGCCGACGACCTCGAGAGCGTCGACACGTACGTCGACGCGGCGGAACTGGAGGACGTACTCTCCGGAGACGAGGGTGACGTCAGCTTCCAGGTCGAGGGCCACGAGGTGGTCGTCGGCGCCAACGGCGACATCGACGTCTCCGATACCGGTCGACGTAAGCCCTGATACTTTCAGGCGGGAACGTTCGGCTGAGAAGTATCAAAAGTTACGTCGACCGGTAGAGTAGTCACGCGCCGTCGACGAGCCGGTCGAGATGCGCCGGCGGTACCGCGCCCCTGGCGGCGTGGTCGCCGTACACGAAGGTCGGAACACCGGTGACGCCCTCCCGGGTAGCGTCCTCGAACTGGTCGCGCACGCGAGACCGGAGCGTCTCGTCCCGGATTGCGTCTTCGATCTCACCGGGGTCGAGCCCGACGTCCGCGGCCAGGTCGGCGAGGACGTCCGGGTCGCCGATGTCGCGGCCGTCCTGCCAGAGCGCCTCGAAGACGGCCTCGTCGAAAGCCAGCCACGTGTCGTACCCGTGTTCGTCCCTGACGGCGACGGCAGCCACCTGCGCGTTCAGCGAGTCCACGTCGGTTCTGAGCTCCTCGGCCATCTCGACGCCGTACTCCTCCTGTAACCGTCGGACGTTCTCGCGGGCGCGGGCGTAGTAGTCCTCGCCCTTGCCGTCGTCGGCGTCGTGATCGATCTCCCCGTCGGGGCCACGCTTGCCCGACCGGAGATCGAACGGGTGCCAGTCGATCCGCAGGGGTTCCTCGCGGTTCTCCTGGTACTGGGAGAGTGATTCTCGACCGAGATAACAGAACGGACAGACGTAATCCGAGTAGACGGTGATCGTCTCGGCAGAGCGGGTGTTGCTCATGTGCTCTATTGGCCGTCGAAGAGTATAAGACCGCGGACGTGCCCTCCCGGCACACGACCGCCCCGGACCGTGCCCCACACGCGCTCGTCGGGCCGACCCACTGCGATTGCCCGGATTCTCGGGACGCCGACAGCCCCCCGCCGGATTGATGACCGTGCCGCCACAACCCGGGTCCGTCACCGACGCATTCGGCCCCGGCTTCCGGACGGTCGACCGCGAGTACCGGAATCACAGATTCACGTCTACCGCGTCCCCCACGGCGAGCGCCAGCGGCGCCTCCTCGCTTCCATTCCTGCCCGGGGGCCCGGCTACATCCACGACTGTAGTTTCACGACGGACCACGTCGTCCTCGTCGAACCGCCCCTCGATATCGTGCCCCGGCGCGCGCTCGCTCCCTGGACCGAGGGCGTCTTCGACCTGCTGGAGTGGATCCCCGACCGGGGAACGCGGATCGTCGTGCTCGACCGCGACAGTGGGGACCTCCTCCGGGACGCCACGATCGAACCCGTCTTCGTGTTCCACCACGTCAACGCCTACGCGGAAGACGGGACGGTCGTGCTCGACGTACGGGCGCGGGCCCTCCTGCCCCACGCCGAGCCCTTCGGCTTCCACGGGCGGTTCTTCCGAGACACGTGATCGTCAGGTGACCGGCGGCCCTACGCGCTCTCGATGGCGTCGACCATGGTTCCGGCCAGTTCCTCGGCCCGATCGCGTTCGCGGGCCTCGGCGTAGACGCGGACGACGGGTTCGGTCCCGCTGGGCCGGGCCAGTACCCACGCGTCGCCGTAGTCGAGGCGGTAGCCGTCGGTCGTATCCACGTCGGCGTCTGTTCCCCGGGCAGCGTCCTCGATGGCCGCGAGCATCGCCGCCCGCTCCTGCTGGTCCGTGTAGCCGACCTTCCGGCGGAGGTTGTAGTAGCCGTCGTGGGCGGCCACGAGGTCGCTCGCGGTCCGGTCGACGAGCAGTTCGCAGAACCGCGCCGCGGTGTAGGCGCCGTCCCTGGCGACACGGTAGTCGGGAAACAGGATTCCGCCGTTGCCCTCGCCGGCGATGGGGACGTGCCGTCCGTCTGCCTGCAACTCCTCGATGGCAGTGATGAGGTTCGTGCTTCCGATGGCGGTCAGGCGCAAGTCCGCGCCGACGTTTTCGACAACGTCGACGAGTCGCTGTGAGGCGTTGACCGCCGAGACGGCGACGTCTCCGGCCTCGAGTTCGGCCGCGGCCAGTGCTGCGAGCGCGGCGTCGCCCTCCACGAAGCGCCCGGTCTCGTCGACAACGATCGCACGGTCGGCGTCGCCGTCGTGGGCCACGCCGAGGTCGGCGTCGGTCGTCCGGACGAGCCGGCACAGGTCATCCAGCGTCTCCGCGACGGGTTCGGGATCCCGCCCCGGGAACTGCCCGTCCGGCTGCGCGTTGACCGTCAGGACCGTACATCCCAGCTCGCGGAACAGCCCGGGACTGGTCAACGCGCCGGCGCCGTGTCCGGGATCGAGTGCCACCGTGAGATCGGCGTCGGCGATGGCCTCGCTGTCGACGGCCGCGAGGAGTTGCTCGCGGTAGCGGCGGCGCGCCGACTCGACATCCCTGGTCCGTCCCACCCGGTTCCACTCGGCAAAGTCCGGATCCCGCTCCAGGCGCTCTTCGACGGCCTCGAGTCGGTCGCGAGTGAGTTCGACGCCGTCGGCACCGAGCAGCTTGACGCCGTTGTAGGCGGGCGGGTTGTGTGAGGCCGTGACCATCACGCCGGGAACACCCTCCTGCTCGCAGTAGGCCTGCAGGCCCGGCGTCGGAACGACGCCCAGGCGGTCGACGTCGGCCCCGACGCTGGCGAGTCCGGACGCGACAGCGTCGGTCAGCATCTCTCCCGTCTGACGGGTGTCGCGCGCGACAGCGATCCGGTCGGTCCCGAGGACGGTGCCGGTCGCCGTCGCGACATCGACTGCGAACCCCGGCGTCAGACGTTCGTTTGCCACGCCGCGGACGCCGCTGGACCCGAAGACATTCATTCGGGAGTGTCTGTGTGCCGGCCCGGCATAGTGGTTGCGTTCGACCGGCAAACCCAAGAGGAACCGGCGAGACCAGCGCACATGGACACGCAGTCGCTCGTCGACGCTCTGCTGGCGGCGGACGCCGTCCGCTACGGGGAGTTCGAACTGTCCCACGGCGGGACGAGCAACTACTACGTCGACAAGTACCGCTTCGAGACCGACCCCGACGCGCTGTCGACGGTGGCCCGGGCGTTCGCCGACCGCGTCGACAGCGACACACTCGGCGGCGTCGCACTCGGGGCGGTCCCGCTGGCTGCCGCCACGAGCGTCGAGACCGGCCTCCCGTACGTCATCGTCCGCAAGAGAGCCAAGGAGTACGGCACCGGCAACCGGATCGAGGGCCGTCTGCAGGACGGGGCGGAGGTCGTCGTTCTCGAGGACGTCGCGACCACCGGACAGAGCGCTGCCGAGGCCGTCACAGCACTCCGGAGTGCCGGTGCCGAGGTCCGCCGGGTGCTGGTCGTCGTCGACCGCGAGGAGGGTGCCCGCGAACTGCTGGCCGACCACGGTGTCGAACTCGACGCGCTCGTGACGGCCTCCACACTGTTAGAGCGCGAGTAAGCCATTCCCGGATCGACCGCAGGACGCGACGCGTCGGATTCATCGAGAGACAGAAGGCCGCTAGTCGTCGGATTCTACCTTGTCGGGGTGTTTGTCTTCCATCTTGTTGATCTTGGGTGGCACGTACATGGAGCAGTAGGCGTCCTGGATCTCTCCGTCGGCAGTGAGTGCTTTGTCGTAGTAGTTCTGGTGTTTGTCCTCGGCTTCGTAGAACGTATCGAGGGGTTCGACCTCGGTCACGACGCCCCGGTACTCGCCCGTCTCCTCGAGGTGGTCGATGTACGCCTCGACGGCGTCCCGCTGGTCGTCGTCGTGGTAGTAGACCGCAGAGCGGTACTGCGAGCCGACGTCGGGGCCCTCGCGGTCTTTCGTCGTGGGGTCGTGGATGGTAAAAAACACTTCGAGGAGGTCCTCGTAGCCGACCGCGGCGGGATCGTACGTGACCTGTACGGCCTCGGCGTGGCCGGTCGTCCCGGCACACACCTGCTGGTATGTGGGATCGTCGACGTGGCCGCCGGCGTAGCCGGAGACAACCGTCTCGACGCCACGGACCCGTTCGAACGCCGCCTCGACACACCAGAAACAGCCGCCGGCGAACGTCGCCGTCTCTGTCATACCCCGTCTTGGGCCTCGGAGCGTATAGCCGCTGTGCTATTCGGCCTCCGCGAGCCGGGCGGCGATCCGCTGGGCGCCGATCGTCGCCGAGAGGTCCGGCCGGTCGGGGACGGTCGCCTCGATCTCCCGTCCCAGCACCTCGCTGGCGCGCTCCCGGAACTCCTCGACGATACCGGGTACGCAGGCCATCCCGCCCGTGAGAACGACCGGCTGGTCCAGGGCGAGCTGGTAGATCTTCATGTGGTCGTTGGCCAGCTGCGAGAGGAAGGTGTTGGCGAACTCGTCGACCACGTCGTCGAGATACTCGTCGCAGGCGTCCATCACGGACCGCTCGATGGTGAACTCGTGGGATCCGCCGCCCGGTTGCTGGATGATGTCCGTGAACGGCTCGAAGTCGTCGAAGTCGGCGTGTGCCTCCTTGTACTCCCGGGCGGTGCCGACGTCGACGTTCACCCGTCCCTGGGTCTCCTCCTCGACGTAGTTGGCGATGACGCGGTCGATCTCGTTGCCCGTCACTGCACCCGTGGTAAAGGGTACGAGCTGTTCGCCCCGGCGGTAGGCCGAACACTCGAGGTTCGTCGAGCCCATGTTGACTGCCACGAAGATCTCCTCGATGGCCTCGAGACCGTCCCCGAACGCGGGGATCGACCCGCACAGCGACTCGGGATAACTCTCTATGAGCGCGTCGCCGAGGGGACTGCTCTCGATGACGTTCTGCAGGTTCTCCAGCCCGGCCGGGTTGTCGATCGTCGGGATTGCGTAGACCACCGCGCTGTCCTCGGGAACGTCGTGGGTTTCCAGCACTGTCCGGAAGAACCGCGCCGTGAGGTCTGCACCGGCCGCGTCTTCGGGCAGCCCCGACCGGAGCATGAACTGGACCCGGTCGGGATACTCGGTTGCGGCCTCGTCGCCGTACAGCAGCCGCTCCTCGCCGGTCAGAGGATCGTCATAACTCGCCAGACACGTCAGCGTCCGGATAGTCCGCAGGGAGCCGTCGCCGGTCGGGAGCGCGACGACCGTGCGCGTACTCCCGAGTTTCACTCCAACCGGCACGGGCCCGCTGTCACCGTCACTCGCGCCGTCCGACACCTCCTCCGTCTCGGCGTCCGCGTCGGAACTCATACGCCCCGGTATTGATTCCCGCCCGATATATAAGAACCGAAATTATGTCACGACATCGAGACGAGTTTCGCGATGTAGACGAGACTCAGCAGGTGATCGTCGATGTCGAGGTCGGCGTCCCCGCCGGCCGCCTGGTCGTCGATGCCAAGGAGGTAGTCGTTCAGGTCCGATTCGACGTCCCCGGTGATCCAGCCGACCGATTCGTAGTAGTCCAGGGCCTCCGTGGCGCCCTGGTATCCCGCATGGAGCAGGAGAAACTCGAGCCACTCGAAGACGAGGTGTTCGCCGGCGTAGTGTTCCGGGAGGCCGGCGAGATAGGGTTTCGCGGCGTCGGTCCCGGCCTCCAGCGGGAGGAGTTCCCGGTACAGGCCGGCCCGGAAGGAACTGGCCGCCGGGACGTCTTCAGTCCCGACGCCGAGACCGATGTCGGACTCGTCGAACTCCTCGTCACCGGGATTCCCATCGCGCTCGCGTGCCATCCGCCGGAGTTCGTCGAGATTGTAGTCGCTGGGGTTGATACTCATGATGGTACTCCTTTCTTCTCCTCGTAATTAAATGTTGCAGCCGGTCAGACACCCGTCTGACGCGTTCGGCCACCAGATTCCGTTCCCGGCCGGCTTTCTCTCTCGTGATAATTGCGAGCGTATATTTATAATCTCCTATCTCAGAATTCGCACACGTGTCAACGAGCACCGCCGACCGGGGGGCCGGGGTTCGCGTGACAGGCAGTCCGGCTACGCCGAGGTGACAGCATGAGTGACAGCGACCACACGGACCAAGAGAGACGCGTCCGCCAGACACCAGAGGGACAGCGCGACGAAGACGGTACCGCGGACTCCGGAGCTTCCGACAGGGACAGTACTGACACCGCCACGGACACCGAGCCCAGGCCGGAATCCGGGGAAGAGTCCGGGTCGACCGGGACACCGGCCACCGACGTGATCGAGAACGTGACCGAAACGACCGCGTCGGTTCCGAACGTCGAGGAGATGGAGGCCGCCATGGAGCGGACGATCGAACGGGCCGAGACAGTCGAACCCGACACCGGCGACGAGGCGCCGTCCGACACCGCGGAACCCACGCCCGGGGAGGCCACGCAGCCGGCCGATTTCGCCGAGAAGACGGCGGCCCGCGAGGCAGAGACGCGCGTCCTCGAGTTCACGCTGGCGGGCGAGCGGTACTGTCTCGACATCGAGTACATCGAGGAGATTGTCAAACAGGAGACAATCACACGCGTCCCGAACACGCCGGCGTTCGTCGAAGGCGTCGTCGACCTCAGGGGACAGATCACGACCATCCTCAACCCCAAGGTCGCGATCGGCAAGGACGACACGTCGGCTGGCGACCTGATCGTCGTCTTCGACGCCGGGGCCTTCGACGACCAGGGTGCGATCGGCTGGGTCGTCGACGACGTCCGCCGGGTCTCGCCCGTCTCCGACGACCAGGTCAACGATCCGCCGATGGGCGAAGACTACATCAACGGCGTCATCGACCGCGACGAAGACGGCGAGTTCGTCATCTGGACCACCCCCGACCTCGCGCTCGACGAGGCCGAGTGATACTGTCGGCTATACCTTCGTGAAGATATTCGGCACCCCGGGGTGCCGACAGTGCTCACGCGCTCGTAGCCGACAGTATGAAGAGCGGTGACGGGGTAAGCCGACCTGATGGACGTCAGCATCGTCGGCAGCGGGTACGTCGGAACGACCGTCGCGGCCTGTTTCGCCGACCTGGGCCACGACGTGGTCAACGTCGACATCGACGAGTCGGTCGTCGCGTCGATCAACGACGGTGAGGCGCCGATCCACGAACCCGGTCTCGAGGCGCTCGTGTCCGCTTACGGGGGCGAACGCCTGCGCGCGACGACCGACTACGGCGCTCTCGCGGAGACTGACCTGACACTGCTCGCGTTGCCGACGCCGAGCAACGAGGACGGCAGCATCGACCTCTCGACGATGGAAGCCGGTGCCAGCGCCGCCGGGGAGGTGCTCGCCGACACGGACGGCTACCACCTCGTCGTCGTCAAGAGCACCGTCGTCCCGGGGACGACCGAGGACGTACTCGCGCCCGCTATCGCCGAGGCCGCGGGCAAGACTGCGGGCGAGGAGTTCGGGGTCGCGGTCAATCCCGAGTTCCTCCGGGAGGGATCCGCGGTCGACGACTTCACCAGCCCCGACAAGATCGTTCTCGGGACGGACGGCGACGAGCGCGCGCTCGACCTGCTCGCTGACCTCTACGAGCCCATCGTCCTCGAGTGGGACGTCCCCGTCGTCGAGACCGGTCGCCGGGAGGCGGAGATGATCAAGTACGCCAACAACGCCTTCCTCGCGGCCAAGGTCAGCCTCATCAACGACATCGGGAACATCTGCAAGGAGTACGGCGTCGACGCCTACGAGGTGGCCGAGGCAATCGGACTGGACGACCGTATCGGGGAACGCTTTCTGCGGAGCGGCGTCGGGTGGGGCGGAAGCTGCTTCCCGAAAGATACCAGTGCGATCATAAATTCGGCCTACGACGCCGGGTACGAACCGCGGATGCTCGACGCTGCGGTCGCGGTCAACGACCGCCAGCCCGAACGACTGCTCGACCTCCTCGGGGAGCACGTCGACGTCGCAGGGCGGCGGATCGCGGTCCTCGGTCTCTCGTTCAAGCCCGGCACCGACGACGTCCGCAACTCGCGGGCGATCCCGGTGATCGAGGGACTGCGCGAGCGCGGTGCCAGCGTGGTCGCCTACGATCCGGTCGCCAACGAGGCGATGCGCGAGCGGCTCCCCGACATCGAGTACGCCGACAGCCCCGGGGCGGCACTCGAGGGCGCACACGGCGCTGCTGTCGTCACGGACTGGGAGGAGTTCGCCGGTCTCGACGACGCGTTCGACGCGATGGCCGACCCCGTCGTCGTCGACGGGCGCCGCGTCGTCACGCGCCGGGACGGGGTCCTCTACGAGGGGCTGACGTGGTAGTATGCGCCAGTTCGTCGTCGTCGGGCACGACGCCCCGACCACGCCCGGGTTCTCCCTCGACGACCTCCCCGGTGCCGGCAGACTCGACGCACTCTGCCGGTGTGTGACGGCCGCGTTCCTCCTCTCGCACGACATCCGCGAGGACGTGCGCGTCCACCTCGTTCTCCGGGACGCGTTCACCGTCCACTTCGAGGGCGCGACCCTCCAGCGGTTGCATCCCGACGAGCGTTCGACGGCGGCCCTCGTCAGGAACGCTCTCGAACACCGCGAGGAGGCCGTCGGACACGTCGCCGTCGAGGCCTCCCCCGGCGTGTCGATCTCCCGGCGGGACTTCGGGACGGTCCTCGAAACCGCACGCAACGAGGGCACTGTCGTCCAGTTACACGAGGACGGGACCCCGGCCGTCGACCTCGACCCCCCGGCCGATCCCGTGTTCGTCCTCTCGGATCACCACGATTTCACCGCGGAGGAACGGCGGGCGGTCACAGCGGGCGGGAGCCGACGGATCAGCCTCGGCCCGCGACCGCTACACGGGAACCAGGCCGTCACCGTCGCGCACAACTGGCTCGACACCGGCGGCTACGAGTCGTCACAGACCGCCGACCGGACCGGGCAGTAGCCGGGTTGCGTGTCGTCTGCTCCAGGACACAACGGGGACTACGCTTCGTCGTCCTCTTCGACGACCTCGGGATCGCTCATCGCCGTCTGGAGGCTGTCGAGTCCGTTGACCCACTCCGCGACCAGGCCAAAGTCCAGCTCTTCGATCGTGTCCATGTCCAGTTTTGCGCCGTCGATGACGCGGGTCCCGGCCTGGACACAGTAGCCGAGCGCCGCGTCGAGGTCGTCGTCCGCTTCGGCGTCGGCGGCCGCCTCGATGTACTTCGAGACGGTTCCCTCCCCGGCTGGGCTGCCCGCGACGTACTCCTCGGCCGCGAAGATGACACACATCAACGACGTCTGGACGCCGTCGATCAGCATGGCTTTCTCCTCGTCGCCGAAGTCGATCTCGTCGAGGACGATTCCCTCGATGTCCTCGAGTTCCGAGAGAGCCGTCTCCTCGTCGAGGTCGCCGTCGTCGTGGTCGGTGATGATCTTCGCGACGGCGATTGCGGTGTCGTCCTGGAGATTCAACAGGAGCCGCGCCGAGTCCTCGTCCTCCGGATCGACGTCCTCTTTCCGTATGCGGTCGATCCAGTTCTGCCAGCGTTCCTCTGTGTAGTACTCCCCCGGGGGGTTGCTCATATGCTCCCGTACACGTCTCGGGGGTTATGACTTTCGCAACCACCTTTTTTCGGGTCGGATTTCCCCGCTCGCGGCTCCGCTGCTCGCTGTTCCGAGACACCCCTGTGGTCGCGTCTCGCTCGCGCGGACGATAGTGGCGTGCCTGCCCCTCTCTACTGGTGCGCGAGGGACGCCCGGCCGCTAGGCGTCGAGGGTCTCCTCGGTGTCGATCCCGTACACGCGCGCTGGCGTCTCGACGTGTGCGGTCTCGAGTGCGTCCTCGTGTCCCCGTTCGGCGAGCCACTCGACACGTTTCGGGACGGTCTTGGGTCCGAGAACCGCGCCGGGCCGTTCGGGGTCGTCGATGAAGTCCGTCTCCATCAGGAACGGCTCGTCGCTCGCGGCGGCCGCTTCCAGGTCGTCCTCGTGGGAGATGACACTCGGGATCGGTCCCTCGATGGGGCCGCCGGCGTAGTGTTTGACCACCTGTTCGGGCGAGAGTCCGCGCTCCTGGGCCCACTCGACGACCTCCGTGAAGTCCTCGCCGCCCTCGGTGTGGAGCTGGACCGCACACCCTGTCTCGGCTCCGAGTTCGAAGGCGTACTGCATCACCTCGTTCGAGGCCTCCCACACCGCCTCGTCGACGTCGTAGTGGGGCCGGCCGCTCTTGATCGCGAGTGCCGGTCCGTCGGCGACGTACCCTGCGGCCACGTCCAGCCCCGCCTGCATCAGGTCGCGGGCGCTCTCGGGTGTGTACCCGTCGTCGACCAGCCGCGAGATCAGTGCCGGATGCACGCCCAGGACGGGCCACGCTCTCCCGTCGAGCAGTTCGGACGCCTCGGCCACGACCTCGACGGTGACGTCGAACACCTCCCGGAAGTCCCCGGCGTCGTCGACTGCCGTGAGGTACCAGGAGGGTTTGTTGAGCACGAGCAGGTGCGTGCCCCCGCGGGCGGCGAACTCCTCGGCTGCCTCGACGCCCTTGCCGTTGACCGGGTCCAGGTGCATGTGGTTGTCCAGGACTGGCTCGAACGCGCTCATGTGCTCCGATGCGGGGCGGTCCAGCAAAAGCCGTTCGTCTGCGCGCTCGCTGCTATACCGGTCGACGTAACTTTTGATACTTCTCAGCCGGACATTCCCGGCTAAAAGTATCAGGGCTTACGTCGACCGGTATAATCGCCAGGCGCGGTCGCAGCCGCACAGTTGTTCGGTCCGAGTTCGAGTTCGAATGCGTCGTCCTCGCTGGCCGTCTCCTCTCCGAGGTTGATCGCGACGATGCGGTCGGCATTGGCCGGCTCCGGAATGTCGGCTCCGGTCACACGTTCGACGAATTCCTCGGCCGACTCCTCGAACACTGGGAGACGGTCCCGGACCGACCCCAGCCTTGCGGTGTAGGTATCCCCCGTGGCCGGTGGCGTTCCCGGATCGTAGTGGCCCGGCGCGAGGCGTGTGTCGTCGTCGAACCGGCCGAGACGGTCGGTCAGCGTCGTGTGCAACTCGCGGGCGAGGTCCGCAGGGTCAGGGCCGTCCTGGAGGTCCGGCCGGGCGACGCCGTCGAGGGACAGCGAATCCCCCGAGAGGAGGACGTCCCCGACCACGAACCCGAACATGCCAGTCGTGTGCCCCGGCAGGCGGACCGCCTCGATGGCCACCGAACCCACGTCGAGCGTCTCGCCGTCACCGACAGTTTCGACGTCGAAGGCGACGCCACGCTCGAGGGCAGGGACGGGCACGACGCGGCGAGCGCCGGTCGCGTCCGCCAGTTCGTGTAGCCCGCTGACGTGGTCGGCGTGGACGTGCGTGTCGAGGACCGCCACGATGTCGGTGCCCATCTCGTCGGCGTCGGCGAGGTAGCGGTCGGTGAACGCCCGGAGCGGGTCGACGACGGCCGCCTCGCCGCCCGAGGCGATCATGTACCCCAGACAGCCACTGGAGGGGCGGCAGTACTGGACGACCGTCGGGTCTTCGCGGACCGTCCGCGCCTCGTAGACACGGGCCCACCCGTGCATACCCTCCGCGAGGTTCTGTGCCTCGACGCCCGCCTCGGTCAGGAGGCCGGCGACGTAGGCGCTGGCCTCGCCGCGGCCACAGACGGCGACGACCGGTCCCTCGCCATCGATGTCGGCGGCGCGCTCGGAAACCCGATCCTGGGCGTCGGCCTGGAGCCAATTCATGTACGGGACGAGCGTCGTGGTGACCGACGGGCCGTCGATCCGCCAGGTCTCGAACTCATCGCGGTTGCGGACGTCGAGCAACCGCACGGGATCGCCGGCTGCGAGTTTCGCGGCCAGGGCCGCAGGATCCAGCGACTCGACCGGCACGTCCGGGTCCGGAAACTCTTCCATGCTCCCGTGTACGCGGGCCCGCAGAATAAACTCGCCGTCTATAAAGCCCTGGCCCGTCAAGTCGGCCCGCATGAACGGACAGACGTTCGTCGACGAGGTGCGCGCGGCCAGGCGGACGGAACTCGACCGGCTCGGGTCCGAGAAGGCACTGCTGGCAGTCACCCGGGCGGACCTCTCGAGTGCGACCATCCTCGAGACGCTCGCGCTGTCCCTGGACGGACTCCGGACGACCCTCGAGGGGTGGGCCGAGGAGACCGCCGCCGACCCCGTTCAGGAGACCTTCGCCAGCACCGCGGCGTCTCTCGAAGACGCGTACGGGCGTGTCGCGGCGCAACTCGACGCCGACCCGGCCGGCGACCCGCCCGTACCGGTCCCGACCGTCCGGACCCACGACGGGACCGTCGAGCGGGTGGGGGCCGCGCTCGTCGGCCACGGTCTGTTCTTCGACGGCTTCTGCCTGCAGGCTGTGAGTTTCTTCGTCAACGAGGCCGAAAAGCGCCGCGCCGACATCGTGCGCGACCTCCGGGCTGGAGCGAGCGACCGCGTCGGCGCGGGTGAGCGCACGCTCGAGTCACTGTGTGGCGGCGACAGCGACTGGACTCGCGCCGAATCGGCCGCCACCGACGTGATCGACGCGGCCTACGACGAGTACGTCCAGCGGCTGACCGACCTGGGAATCGACCCCAAGCCAGTCTGTTGAGGGCGACCCGTGAGGGGACCGCGATTCAGAACCGGCACAACGGTCGGTGCCCGTCGCGGACGGCCGTCACCTCCGCGGACAGTCGAACTCGTCGCGGATGGTGTTCGCGAGCAACCCGCCCTTCTGGATGGTGAGGTAGACGACGACGAACGGTTCCTCGACGGGCCGGACCACGAACACCTCGTAGGGCGGCTCGGCTCCGCCCTCGCCGAGTTTGTCCACCATCGGCTCCAGTGTCCGCCGGCCGTCACGGAACTGGGCGAAGATGTCCGTCCCGCCGCCCTGTTCGGCGATGGTGTACAGGGCCCCGTTGGCCTCGCCGTCGGTCGTGTAGGTCACAGTCGAGGCGATGGGGACCCGCTCGCGTTGCCCCTCCGCGAAGGTCTCCTCGGCTTTCTCGAAGACGTGGTCGGCGTCACCGACGAACTCGAACAGCGTCCGGGTGACGACCGACAGTTCCCCCACCGTCGGGGTCCCCGCCGGCGGCCACTCGATGGTCGCGTCCACGAGATTGCCGGCCCGGAGCTCCCCGACGGCCGACCCCAGCGGCTCGTCGTATCCGCCGGTCCGGACGGAGACTGGTTCCTCCGACCACCGCTCCAGGAGCGTGATCCCATCGGAATCCGGACATCCCGGAAGCACGCGGTAGCGTCCCGACTCGGTCGCGGGCATGTCTGCCGGCAGGGCGGCGACGCCTATATGTCCGTGGATGTGTGGGGCGGCGACTGCGTCCCCGGTATCGACGCCTCGGTTGCTGATACTGCCGGCCACAAGCGTGTGAGCAGTTTCGACTCCCCGCGGGGTCGAATATCTCCACGCAGGTATCGCCGACAGTGTCTACTCTCGAGGTGACCCGACGCGCCGTCGTGACGCGGTGTCCGCACGCGCCCGGTGCTCCTAAGAGCCTCCCAGCCAAACCGGCCGTCATGACTGATTCGGAGCGCAGTCCGGTCCTCTATCCGAACGCGGGGTCGGACGGGGAGACGCGGTCGGGTCCGTCGCGGCGGCGACTCCTCGCGGGAACTGCCGCGATCGGTGCCGCCGCAACTGCCGGCTGTTCCGGTTCCGGTTCCGGTGGTGGTGACGGAGGCAGTGACGACGAACAGCCAACCGTCTTCGTGTTCAACACCGGAGACGGGACGGTCAGCGTCGTCGACGCGGCGGCCGACGAGGTTCTCGGGGCACGGGACATCGGCGCCACGTCGTCCTTTCCCTCCAATCAGTATGCGCCGCAACTCGCCGACGCGGCCGACCAGCCACTGTGGATCAACGTCGACCGGGGCGTCCGTGCCCTCTCGGCCGGCGAACTCGGGGAACTCGCCGACGTCGGGACGGAGTCGGGGAACAACTGGCTCGAACGCACCCCGGACGGGAGCCACCTGGTGGTGAGCGCCCGCGAGCCGACCCACGCCCAGTTCCGGGTCGACGCCGATCCAGCCTCGGAGTCGTTCGGCAACGTGACCGCGCGGATCGACAGGATCGAGGAGGGGGGACAGGGCGACAACGAGGGTCCGGGTCCCTGTGACGTCACGATCCATCCCGACGGCGACCACGCGTTCGTCCCGGACATCTTCGGCGACACGCTGACTGTCCTGGACATCGAGGCGTTCGAGATTGCCACACAGGTACCCGTCGAACCGGTCGGCGACGGCCCCGCGCGGCCGTGGATGGCGACGGCCGCCTGGGACGGGGAGACCATGCTGGTCGAACACGACGAGGGCGAGACCGGCACAGAGAGCGTCTGGGACGTCAGTGACCCGACCGACCCCGAGGAGGTGGTGCGCCTGACCGCCGCGGACGGCCTCGGGGAGCGGCCCCTGACCAGCGAGATCGGTCCGGACTCCGAGACCGGCTACGTGTTCACGCCCGACACCGAGGACGTGACTGTCGTCGACCTGGCAGCCGGGGCGGTGACCGGCCGGATCGACCTCGGCGGGTCGGCGTTCGTCGGGACGTGGGGTCCGGCCCGCGAGAAACTGTACGTGCCCGTCCAGACGACCGACGAGGTGGCGGTCATCGACCACGCGGGCGGCGAAATCGCGACGCGCCTCGACGTCGGCGCGGCACCCTACGGCGCGACGGCGGCGACGGTTCGGCCCGATCTGGACGGGAGTGCTGCCGTCGCGGTGGCGCTCGCGCGCCTCACAGCCGGCACTCGCGGGTTCGACACGACCTACTGTATCGGGAACTGTGCCTGCGGGCACACACAGACAGTCGAACGGGACTCTCAGAAGCGTCAGTAGAGCGTCGCTACGCTGTGGCCGTGTCACCGCGGACGTGTGCCCGCACGTCGTCGAGCACGCTCGGGGCCGCCATGATAGCGAGGCTGTCGCCGGCTTCGATGGCCGTCTGCGGGAGGGGAATGGTCATCGCCTCCTGGGCGCGGCCGTGGGCGTAGATCCGGGCGTCGCCCGGGAGGTCGACCTCGACGACCCGGTCGCCGACGACCGGCGATCCATCGGGGATCCGGATACTCGCGATAGAGAGGTTCTCGGTGAGATCCGCGAGAACGTTGAAATCGCCACCCATCAGCGCGGTCTTGGCGCCGGCCGCCCCGAGCCGCTCGGGATAGATGATCTCGTCGACGTCGGCGGCGTACTTCTCGTAGAGTTCCTCGCTGACGTCCTCGTTGACCCGGAGGACTGTCCGGCAGTCGTGGGCCTCGCCGACGACACAGACCGAGAAGTTGGTGTTGAGGTCGCCGGTGAGGCCGCCGACGCCGTCGGCGTCGGTCACGCCCGCCCGCTCTAGGACCTCCTCGTCGCCGCCGTCGCCGTGGATCACCATGTAGCCGTCGTCGCGAGCGCGGTCGGCCTTCCCCGCGTCCTGTTCGACGACGATGACCTCGTGGCCCTCGTTGCCGAGGATGTGGGCGGTCCGCCTGCCGACGCGACCGTAGCCGACGATGATGAACTTCATACCTGGTTGTACGGCGGCCGGAATAAAAAACGGTGGCCCTGCCGACGACGGCCCGTTCGCGGTCTCGTTGTCGCCGGCCGGGGCCCCGCGCTGGTCGGTCGGAAACCCGAACGCCTTTCGCCGTCCGTTACCCACGTGCCGACAATGCGCGTGACGTTCCTCGGGACGAGTGGGGCAGTGCCGACGACACAGCGCAACCCCAGCGCGGTGCTCGTCGAGCGAGAGGGGGACCGTCTCCTCTTCGACTGCGGCGAGGGGACCCAGCGCCAGATGATGCGCTTCAGCACCGGCTTCGGCGTCGAGCACGTCTTCCTGTCACACCTCCACGGCGACCACGTCCTCGGCCTCCCGGGGCTGGTCCAGACCTGGGATTTCAACGACCGCGAGTCGGCTCTCGCCGTCCACGCACCCGCGGGAACCCGAAAGCGAGTCGAACGCCTCGTGGCCGCCACCGGCGACCGTCCCTCCTACCCGGTCCGGGTCCACCAGGTCGAGCCCGGAGACGTCGTTCTGGACCGCGACGCCTACGAGGTCCGCGCGCTCGAGGTCGACCACCGGACGACCGCTGTCGGCTACGCGCTCGTCGAGGACGACCGGAAGGGCCGGTTCGACCGGGAGAAAGCCCAGGAGGAACTGGGCATCCCGCCGGGTCCGAAGTACTCGAAACTCCACGAGGGCAACCCGGTCGAACACGACGGCCGGACCGTCCACCCGGCGCAAGTCGTGGGGCCGCCGCGGCCGGGCCGCCGGCTGGTTTACACAGGCGACACCCGGCCCTGCGGGAGCGTCGTCGAGGCTGCCGGGGAGGCCGATCTGCTGATCCACGATGGAACCTTCGCCGCCGACCGCCGGCAGCGAGCCCGCGAGACGGCCCACGCGACCGCACGGGAGGCCGCCGAGGTGGCAAACAGGGCCGGCGCGAAACGGCTCGCGCTCACCCACGTCTCCTCGCGGTACGCCGGCGACGGCTGGCGGCGCCTCCAGGACGAGGCCCGAGACGTGTTCGCTGGCGAGCGCGCCTTCGTCGCCCACGACGGACTTGTCGCCGAGGTGCCCTTCCCGGATTCGGACCGGGCGTTCGAACTCGACGCGACAGACAGGTAGACGACCCGGTGGTCGGGTGCGGGGACGACCGGTACTGTTTTTGTTCGGCCGCCGGGAGTCTGACTGACATGCCCCACCCAAGCCAGGCGAGAGGTGACCGGCAGTGAACCACGCGGCGTGGACGGCCGCGCAGTCGACGGCGGCGCTGCCCGTCGACGGCCACGACCTGCCCGTCGCCTACTACGAGGACGGTGCCGACAACGGCGGTCCGCCGGTCGTGTTCCTGCACGGGATTCCGACGTGGTCGTACCTCTGGCGCGACGTCGCGCCGGCGCTCGCAGCCGACCGGCACGTCGTCGCACCGGATCTGCTGGGCTACGGCAACTCCGCGATGGGTGACGGCTTCGACCGCTCGATCCGCGCCCAGGAGACGATGGTCGAGGCGCTGCTCGATCACATCGGGACCGAAACCGCCGCGGTCGTCGCTCACGACATCGGCGGAGGGACGGCACTCCGGCTGGCTGCCCGCGGGGACCGGATCGAGCGGCTCGTCCTCTCGAACGCCGCCTGCTACGACTCCTGGCCGGTGGCGTTCGTCCACGGCCTCGGCCTGCCGGAGATGGTCGAGAAACTGCAAGACGACGAAATCCTGGCGGAGAAACTCGCGTTCGTCTTCGATTCGGGGCTGTACGGCGATCCCGACGACCACGCCGCGTTCTGCGAGGGGATGCGCGCACCCTGGCAGTCCGGGGACGCCCGCGTGTCGCTGGTCCGTAACGCCGTCGCTACCAACACCAACCACACGGCGGCACTCGACTACAGCGCGGTCACGGCCGAGACGCTCCTGCTGTGGGGTGCCGACGACGTCCTGCAGTCGCTGGACTACGCCGAACGACTCGACTCGGATATCGCGGGCGCGACCGATCTGGTCGCACTCGACGAGGCCTACCACTGGGTCGTCGAGGACCGTACCGACGCCTACCGGGAACACGTCCGGGAATTTCTCGGAGATCGCTGATACTGTCGGCCACAGGCGTGTGACCACATCGGGACCCCGGAGCGGAGAGTATCGTCACGGACTTACAGCCGACAGTATGAGAACCGTTAACTACGAACCACACAGTTTCCACGACAAGACCGTGCAACTCCCACAAGCTCAGGTGGCGGTGTTGAAGACCGCCGACGCGACGGAGGACAGACAGATACCCGAGGTGGCCGAGGAGGCGGGCCTGAAACCGGAGACCGCGACCGGGGCCGCCTTCGCGCTCGAGGAGGCGGGACTCCTCGAGGTCACCGACCACCAGGAGACGTCGGTTTCTCCGACCGACGAGGGACGACAGTACACCGAAGAGGGACTGCCGGAACTGCGGCTGTACCGGACCGCGGTCGACGCGGGCGCCGACGACCACCCCGTCGCGTTGGGTCAACTGCTCGGGGAGGCGGACCTGGACGGCGACGCCGTCGACATCGCGCTGGCCAACTTCGCACGGAAGGGCTACGGCACCGTCGACAGCGGCCAGGTGTCGGCCGATTCCGACAGCGACCCAGACAGCGACGCGGAACGCCGCGTTCTGGACCAGCTGGCGGCCGGCGAGGACGTCGACGCCGACGAGGCGGTGCTCGACCAGCTGGAACGGCGCGGCCTGATCGAGCGCGACGAACGCACCGTGCGCTCTGTCCGCGTCAGCGACGAGGGCGTGACCGCGCTGATGGAAGGCGTCGAGGCCGCAGCGACGGTCGACGAACTCACACCCGAACTGCTCACGAGCGGCGAGTGGCGCGACGTGGAGTTCGCCGAGTACAACGTCGCGGCCGACGCCGACGATATCCGGGGTGGCAAGGAACACATCCTGCGCCAGACGGCCAACCGCGTCAAGGACGTCCTCGTCGGCATGGGCTTTTCGGAGATGGAGGGCCCCCACGCCGACGCCCAGTTCTGGATCAACGACTGCCTGTTCATGCCCCAGGACCACCCCGCGCGAACCCACTGGGACCAGTTCGCCCTCGACGCACCCGGCGAGATCCAGGCGTTGCCCGAGGAGTTGGTCGAACGGGTACGCTCGGCCCACCGCGAAGGCGTCGGCGACCACGGCGACGGCTACCACTCGCCGTGGGACCTCGAAACCGCCAGGTCACTCGATCTGCGCGGCCACACCACGTCGCTGTCTATGCGATACCTCTCGGGCCACCAGACCGGGGAACTGGACCCTCCCGAACGGTTCTTCAGCGTCGAGAAGGTCTACCGGAACGACACGCTCGATCCCACCCACCTGCTGGAGTTCTTCCAGATCGAGGGCTGGGTGATGGCCGAGGACCTCTCCGTGCGCGACCTGTTCGGGACGTTCACCGAGTTCTACGAGCAGTTCGGCATCACGGACCTGGAGTTCAAGCCCCACTACAACCCCTACACGGAGCCGTCCTTCGAACTCTTCGGCACCCACCCGGCCACGGGCGAACTCGTCGAGGTGGGCAACTCGGGCATCTTCCGTGACGAGGTTCTCCGACCGCTCGGCGTTGAGGCCGAGGTGATGGCCTGGGGGCTCTCCCTGGAACGGTTGCTCATGCTCATGTACGGCTTCGAGGACATCCGGGACGTCCACGGGACGCTGTGTGACCTGCAACTCCTGCGGGACGTGGAGGTGGTGTACTGATGCCCGTCGTCGACGTCGACCCCGACGAACTCCGTGACCTGACCGGCCGCGAAAAGAGCGACGACGAACTGCGCGGGGACCTGTTCGACCTCGGCCTGGAGTTCGAGGGCTGGACCGAGGACGACGCGATGCAACTGGAGTTCGCACCCGACCGGCTGGACCGTCTGTCCGTCGAGGGAGTCGCCCGCTCGCTGCGATACCACTACGGCGACGACCGCGGGGTGTACCTCCCCTCGACCAACGACGCCGAGTGGACCATCGAGGTGGACCCGTCGGTCCCCGAGGGCCGCCCCTACGTCACCGGTGCAGTCGTCCGCGGACTGGACATGGACGACGACGCGCTCCAGTCACTGATACAGGTCCAGGAGAAACTCCACGCCACGATGGGACGCGGGCGCGCGAAAGGCGCAATCGGCGTCCACGACCTCGTGGCGCTGAAGGGCGCGCCGGGCACCGGCGGCGAGAAGTCGATCCGCTACGTCGGTGTCGAACCCGACGGCGACCGGTTCGTCCCGCTGGACAGTGACGCGGAGATGACCCCCGCCGACGTGCTGACCGACCACCCCATCGGCGACACGTACGGCGACCTCGTCGCCCCGTTCGACCGGTATCCCGCAATCTACGACTCGATCGGCCTGTTCTCGTTCCCGCCGGTCATCAACGGCCGCCGGACGGAGGTGTCGACGGACTCGCGGGACCTGTTCGTCGAGATGACCGGCACCGACCAGTGGACGATCGACCACATGCTGAACATCGTCTGCTACGCGCTCGACGCGCGGGGCGGACGGGTCGAACGCGTCGACGTGGTCTACGACGCGGACAGCAGCGGCGACCACGCGGGCGAGACGCTCGACCGCCCGGACCTTTCGGTCGACCGGAAGACGGTCTCCCACGACCGCGTCGAGTCCATCATCGGTATCGACCTCCCCCCGGAGGAGGTGGTCGACTGCGCCGAACGGGCGGGCCTGAACGCAGAACAGACCGACGCCGGTGGCGAGATTGCCTACGAGGTGGCGATTCCACCCTACCGCGTGGACGCCCTCCACCCGCTGGACGTCATCGACGACATCGGCCGCGCGTACGGGTTCAACGACCTCGCGCCGCAGTATCCAGACGTCTCGACGGTCGGCGGCCGCCACGAGCGCTCGCGCCTGGCGGACGCCGCCCGCGACGCCCTCGTCGGTCTCGGGTTCGAGGACCTGCTGAACTTCCACATGATCAACGACGAGGAGAACTTCGAGCGGATGAACCTCCGACGTGACACCGACGCCGTCGGCGCGGCCGAGCCGACCACGATCCGCGAACCCTACAGCGAGGCCTACACGATGCTGCGAACGTGGGCGTTGCCGTCGCTGCTGATGGTTCTGGAACGGAACACCCACCGGGCGTATCCCCAGGATCTCGCCGAGATCGGCCTCGCGGCGCACCTCGACGACAGCGAGAACACGGGCGTTGCCGAGCGCCGGACGGTCGCAGCGGTTCTCGCGCGCACGGAGGCCTCCTACGAGGACGCGAAAGCGCGCCTGCAGGCGCTCGCGGGCGCGTTCGGCAAGAGCCTGGAAACTCCGCCGACAGAACACCCGTCGTTCATCACCGGCCGGGCAGCCGAGGTCGTTCTCGACGGCGAGTCGGCCGGCGTCGTCGGCGAGGTCCATCCGGCGGTGCTGGTCGAACACGACCTGGAACTGCCGGTGGCGGCCTTCGAGTTCCGCCTGGCTGCGCTGGCCTGATACTATCACTCCTCGAGAGCACGGACCGAGGTCTCCGAGTCGGCCTGCGCCCGCCAGAGGGCCGCGTACTCGCCGCCGACGTCGAGCAGTTTCTCGTGGGTGCCCGACTCGACGATTTCGCCGTCGTCCATCACGATGATGCGGTCGGCCGTCTGGATGGTCGAGAGCCGGTGGGCGATGACGAAAGCGGTCCGGTCCTCGATGAGCCGGTCGAGGCTCCGCTGGATGAGTTCCTCCGTCTCGGTGTCGACGTCGGAGGTCGCCTCGTCGAAGACGATGATCGCCGGATCGTTCAACAGCGCGCGAGCGATGGCGAGGCGCTGTCGTTGCCCGCCCGAGAGCTTGACGCCGCGTTCGCCCACGAGGGTATCGTAGCCCTCCGGCAGGTCGCTGATGAACTCGTGGGCCTCGGCAGCCGTCGCTGCCTGGACGATCCGTTCGCGGGTGGCAGCGTCGGGATCGGCCGTGTTCCACTCCGCGTCCAGCACACGCCGGTCGCCGTACGCGATGTTCTCGGCGACAGTTCCCGAGAACAGGTAGGGGTTTTGCTCGACGATCGCGATCTCCTCCCTGAGCGCCCGGAGGCTGTACTCGCGGACGTCCGTGCCGTCGACGCGAACGGCCCCCGAATCGATGTCGTGAAACCGGGGCAGCAGTTTCAGCAGCGTCGACTTCCCCGCGCCGGTCGGCCCGGCGAGGCCAATCGTCGTTCCGGCGGGCACGTCGAGTGAGACGTCCCGGATCACGGGGTCCCGGTCGCCGTAGCTGAACGTCACGCTCTCGAAGGCGACGTGGCCGGCCACGTGTTCGGGGTTGTGTGGATCCGGGGGTTCGGTCACCGTCGGCTCCTCGCCGAGCAGGCCGAAGACGCGCTCGGCGCTCGATTTCGCGAGCTGGTACTTGTTGGCCGACTTCCCAACCCGGCGCATCGGGGAGTAGAGCCGGCGGAGATACAGGAAAAACAGCGCGAAGGCGCCGGCAGACAGCGCGCCCGGATTCCCGCGGATGATGTCCGTCCCCCCGATGTACAGCACGAGCACGAAGACGACCCCGGTCGTCAGGCGGAGCGTCGCGAAGAAGGCACGGCGGATACGCAGCGCCGCCACCTTCTCGTCGTGGTAGGTCTGGCTCTGGTCGGCGACCCGGTCGCGCTCGAACGCGTGACGGTTGAACGCCTTGATGACGGCGGTTCCGCCGAGATTGTTCTCCAGGCGCGTGTTCAGGCGCGCGACCGTCTCCCGGATCGACTTGTACCGCGGTTCGATCCACCGCAGGAAGAGCCCGCTGGCGAGACCGATCACCGGGACCGGCGCCAGGGCGATCAGCGCCAGCTTCGGGGAGTACGTCCAGAGAACGATCGAGATCCCGCCGACCGTCGCGACGACGCGGATCAGCTGGCGGAACTCGGTGTTGAGAAACTGTTCGAGGCGGTTGATGTCGCTGTTGAGGATCGACATCATGCCGCCGGTCTGGTGAGAGACGAAAAAGTCCATCGAGAGGTGCTGGATGTGGTCGTAGGTGTCGTTGCGCAGATCCCGCTGGACCTTCTGGGCTGTCGACTGGAGGAGATACCGCGAGGCGAACCTGGTTACAGACCGGACGAGATACGCCAGCACTGCGATCGCGACGAGTTGCTCCAGGAGGGCGATCCGTGCGGCCCCGGCGGTGATCTCCCCGCTCGGGACGAGGCCGACATCGGAGAGGAGACCGGGTTCGCCCGACTGGAGGATCACGCGGTCGATGGCCGTCGCGACGACGATCGGCGGCACGAGCCTGGCAAAGCGCGTACAGAACGACGCGAGGACGCCGACGGTCAGCCTGGGCCAGTAGGGGACGGCGTAGGCGAGCAAACTCCGGATCGGATGGCCGTCGAGGCTCCCGCGGATGTCCTCGAAGCCTCCCTGGTCCTCGGGCATACCACACGTAGTGTGCACACGCTCAAATGCCCCGCGTTCGCGGGCTGTCCCGTACTGCCGGCCACGAGCCCGTGAGCAATTTCGATCCCACGGAGGGTCGAATATCTGCACGTCGTTGTATACCGGTCGACGTAAGCCCTGATACTTTCAGCCGGGAACGTCCGACTGAGAAGTATCAAAAGTTACGTCGACCGGTATAGCCGGCAGTATGAGGTACCTGGAGACAGAACGTCCGGTATGCAACTGGACAAGCCGCTGAAGTTCGGCTACGCGCTGTTCGCACTGAAGGGGCTGCTCACCATCATCGCCCCACGGAAGGCGATCGGCCTCGCGACGAGTGTCTGGCGCGTGGGCTTCGAGAACGTCGGCGACCTCGAACCCCGCGGGTGGTACCTCCGGGCCACCCGCGCCGTCGGCGTCGGGATGGTCGCCGCGGGACTCACGGGGTTGCTTCTCACTGCGGCAGGCGACGACGACAGCGACAACGACAACGACGACGGGACCGTCGACGACGAATCCGAAGAACCGGGAGACGGGCCGATCAGGGTGGACGTGGACCGATAGTGACGGCTGTAGCCTTGGACGGATCCGTGTCCTTATCCGCCGACACCCCATAGACTGGATCACGGTGAACGAGTTGAAAGAGACATCTGCAGTCAACAGACGCACAGTTTTGCGCGGTCTGGGAACAGTAGCGGTCGCCGGCGCCGTCGCCGGTTGCAGCGGTGACAGTGGCGGCGGTGGCGGCGACGGTGACGGTGACGGTGACGGTGACGGTGGAAGTAGCAGCGACGGCGCAGACGGCAGCGACGGAAGCGGCGACGGCAACGACGGAAGCGGCGACGACGGCAGCGACGGAAGCGGCGGCGTCCCGAGTGACGTCGAGGGATACCTCTCGGAGACGGACAACTTCGATGGGTCCCTCGCCGACGCGACCGGCCAGAGCGAGGTGACGGTCCAGGTCGGGACCGAGGCCAACGGCGGGAACTTCGGATTCACCGCGCCGGCGGTCCGGCTCGACAGCGGCACGACGGTCGTCTGGGAGTGGACTGGCGAGGGTGCCTCACACAACGTCGTCGACGAGGGCGGCACCTTCGAGAGCGAACTGGTCGACGAGGAGGGACACACTTTCGAGTACACCTTCGACGAAACCGGTGTGTTCCAGTACTTCTGTACCCCCCACAGGAGCCTGGGAATGAAAGGCGCCGTCGTCGTGGAGTGACGTTCAGACCGTCTCGGCGTCGCGTTCGGTGACCCGGACCCCCTTCTCGGCGAGGTGGCGGGTCCGCTGGCGGGCGAACTCCTCCTCGCGGGTGCCCCGCGTCGCGAGAACGTGCATCCGCGCGCGCCCGGTCGGACGCATGGTCCTGCCGGCCCGCTGGGCACCCTGCCTCCGGGACCCGCCCAGTCCCGAGGCGACGACGGCGAGTTCGGCACTCGGCAGGTCGATCCCCTCGTCGCCCACCCGCGAGACGACGAGCGTCTCCAGGCTGCCCTCCCGGAACTGCTCGAAGAGTTTCTCTCGGCGGTGGTGTGGTGTCTCGCCGCTGATGAAGGGCACGTCGAACCGGTCGGCGTACGCACGGCCCTGGTCGATGTAGTCGACGAACACCAGCGCCTTCTCCTCGGGATGGTGTCCGAGGATCCGCGCTACTTCGTCGGCTTTCGCCGGATTGGTCGCCGCCAGCTGGCGGCGTTCGTGTCCGTCCGCGCTGACGTACTGGTTCTGGGCCGCCTCCGAGCCCCAGGGGACATAGCGAATCTCGACGGTCGGCTCCGCGACGTATCCCGCCTCGAAGAGGGCGTCCCAGTCGGTCCCGATCGGCGGGCCGATCAGCGTGTAGATGTCTTCCTCGCGGTCGTCTTCCCGGACGGGCGTCGACGACATGCCGAGGCGGTGGCGCGTCTGCAGATCCGCACTCCGCCGGTAGACCTCCGCCGGGACGTGGTGAACCTCGTCGTAGACGACCAGCCCCCACTCCCGGGAGCCGAACAGCTGGCGGTGGCGGTCCATCCCCGCGGTGCGGTACGTGGCGATGGTGACCGGGCGGATCTGCTTCTCGCCGCCGTGGTACTCGCCGACCTGATCGGGGTCGAGCGACGTGTGGGCCAGCAGTTCGTCGCGCCACTGGCCGGCGAGTTCCCGGCCCGGCACGAGGATCAGCGACTCCCCCTCGACCGCCGCCAGGATCGCCATCGCGGCGACGGTCTTGCCGCTGCCCGGCGGCCCCACGAGCACGCCGGATTTGGCCTCCAGAAAGCGCGACACCCACCCGTGTTGGTACTCGCGCAACTCCAGGTGGAGGTCGACTGGCAGGGGTTCACCCGACTCCAGGTCCCGCTCGTCGCGGACTGGGTAGCCGGCCTCGTAGAGGACGCGCTTGACCTCCGCGACGGCCTCGGCGGCGACCCAGCTCTCGGTTTCGGAAACGGTCGCCCGCAACTGGCCGTCGTCGAGCCGTTCCCGTGCGACGTTGCCCATCAGGTCGGCCGTCTCTGCCTCCAGCAGGACGTAGCCGTCGTCGTGGGTCCGGAGTGTGAACTGGTTCGCGCGCGTCCACTGCGCTTCGATCCACTCTTCGAGGTGTTCGGACCGCTCGGGCAGAACCGATCGGATCGTCTGCCGCAGATCCTCGAAGTCCTCGTAGGGCGCTTGCCAGACGTCTTCGCGGCGGACATCGTACATGTAGGCGCCCGACCCGGTCGTGTCCACGAGGTGGGCAAACTGCGAGAGCTGGGCACGCGTGAACTGTTCGGGCTGATCGGCGACGATCTCACGGCGTTCCGGAAAGAGGACGATCCGCTCGCGGTCGGTCAGCCGCTGCCACTCGCTGGGATACCACACCACTGGATCGGCCGCGGTGTCGAACTGCTCGACGACACCCTCCGCCGCCAGGGCCTCGAGTCGCTGTGTCGCCGCGTCCTGGGTGCAATCCCGGAGCTGCGCGTACCGTCTCGCGGTCAGCAGTGGCCGCCCGACCGCCTCGAGCGCGCTGTAGAACGCGTCCCGTGTGTCGCCGCCTGCGGTGTCGGACCCGTCTCCCACGTCGTCGTTTTCGACGTTGGTCGCCTCGGTGCGCTCCTCGTCTTCTGTCACTACTCCCCCTAACCGCTGGCTTCACAAACGGGTTTCGTCCTGCTGTCTACAGCGGAGCGACGAGTTCGACCGGGTGGGTCGGCTCCCGGTCGAGCAGGGCGTCGATCTGGTCGGTACAGGAGGTCCCGCTCGCGAGCACCCGGCGGCCCCCGGCGTCGCGCAACTCCGATTCCAGGGTCTCGCCGACGTCCACGCTGAGTTCGTAGTAGTCGCTCTTGTAGCCGAAGGAGCCAGCCATGCCACAGCACTCGGCGTCGGTGGTCTCGACGTCGTAGCCGAGCGTCTCGAGGACGGCCACCGTGTGCTCGTCGAGACCGAGCGTCCGCTGCTGGCAGTGGCCGTGGTAGACCACCTCGCCGGCCCCGCGGGGGCCCGCCAGCGCGTCCGGGTCGGCACCGTTCTCCAGCAGGCCGAAGACGTACTCCATGAGCTCGTAGCTGTTCCCGGCGAGATACTCGAAGCGCTCGGCGGGCAGCAGGTGCTCGTAGTCGCTGCGGAACATCGCCAGCGCAGACGGTTCGACGACCACGAGGTCCTTGCCGGCCCGGAGGTGGTCGGCGACGGCCCCGTACAGCGTACTGGCGCGGTCCTCGGCGGTCGCAACCATCCCCTGGGACAGGGGTGCCCGCCCGCTGGGCGGCAGGTCGGGCACCTCGACGGCGACGCCCAGAGCCTCCAGCGCCCGCACGGCGGCTTTCCCGCGCTCGACCGCGACGTGGTTGGTGTAGGGGTCCGGATAGAGAACTGCCTCGCGCCCGGGGTCGGCCGGTGTCCGGACATCCCGTTCGTCGAACCAGTCCCGGAGCGTCTCCCGGCGGAAGGTCGGCAACTCCCGTCGGCTGTCGACGCCGAGGTACCGCTCTAGCAGCGACCGCGAGAGGTCCGTCCCGGCCAGCCAGTTCGACAGCGGCGCGGTCGCCGAGCCGAGTCTGGCGAGTGTCGGGAAGTTCCCGAAAAAGCGCTTCTGTGCGTCCATATCCCCTGGCTCGGCGTCCGGCGTCAGCCCCTCGACGAGGAAGTCGAAGTCGTCGTCCCCGTTCTCGGCCGAGCGGTTGAGCCGGTCCCGGACGACGGTGTTGATCCAGGGGATATCGATTTTCACGGGACAGGCCGGCTCACACCGGCTACAGCCGGTACAGTAGTCGTTCATCGACGCGGCGCCGTCCTCGCCGTGAACGCCGTACTCCCAGCCGGTGCCGATGCCGCCGGTGTAGGTCTCGCCGCCGAAGGCGTGGCCCCCCACAGACTGGAAGTTCGCGCAGGTGTTCGCACACGCCCCACACCGGACGCAGTACAGCGTCTCCCGGAGCTGGTCGTCCTCGCGCATCTCGCGCCTGCCGTTGTCGATCAACACGAGGTGGAACGTCCGCTCGGCGTCGGGATCCTCGAAGGGAACCGGCGGCGAGTTGACTGGCCCGGAGACGAGCGTATTGTAGACCGCGGTCGACTGCCCGGTTCCAGTCCGGGCGATGATCTCGACGAACGGCCGCAGATCAGACAGCGTCGGGAGTATCTTCTCGACGCCGGTGACCGCGATGTGGTGGTTCGTCGACTCGATGACTTTCCGGGCGTTGCCCTCGTTGGTGACGAGCGCGATGGTCCCGCTGTCCGCGATAACGAAGTTCGCGCCGGTCATCCCGACGTCTGCTTCGCGGATGCGTTCGGCGAGGTAGTCGCGTGCGAACGCGGTCAGCTCCTGGGCGGTTTCCAGGCGCTTCTCGGGTTCGAAGTGTTCGTTGAACAGTGTCGCGATCTCCTCTCGGGACTTGTGAAAGCCCGGGCCGATGAGGTGGGACGGCTCCTCCTCGGCGACCTGGATGACGAGTTCGCCGAGGTCGGTCTCGTGGACGTCGACGCCCGCGGCCTCGAGGGCCTCGTTGACGCCGATTTCCTCGGTCGTCATCGACTTCGACTTGACCAGCGAGTCGGCGTCGACGCCCGCACAGACCGACTCGATGTACTCCGTCGCGTCGTCGGCGTCGTCGGCGACGTACAGTTCGCCGCCGTTGGCCTCGACACTCCCCCGGAGTGTTTCGATCAGTTCCGGGAGGCGGTCGATGGCGTCTTCCTTGATCTCCCGTGCGTTCGTCCGGAGTCGTTCGAACCGGTCTTCGCCGACCTCCGCGATGGCCTCGTACCGCCTGTCGTTGAAGTAACGGGCGTTCTTTCCGACGGTCTCGCCCTCCGTATCGAGCAGGTGGCGGATGTGGGCTGCCTTGTCCGAGCGCTGATCAGAGCTCATTGTTCGAGAATGATGGCGTGTATCTCGGCGGGGCCGTGGACGCCCTGGACGAGTTCGCCCATGTCGCCGGTCGCACTCGGCCCGGTCACGAGCACCGCGTCGTCGCTCCCCTCGGCGAACGCCTCTCCGAGCCTGTCGAACCCCGCAGCCATATCCGGCACCACGTCGCGCGCACGGAGGACGGCCACGTGGCGCCGTGGCAACAGGCTCACCGATCCCTCCTTGCGGTCGGAGGGAGTGACGACCACAGTGCCGTACTCGGCGACACCGAGCGTCCCGGCGGTGATCCCGGTGTCGGCTGCCCGGAGGTAATCCGACGTCGGATCGACGGTCACGTCCGGCGGGAGCGTGACGTCATCGAACGGGAGCGGAGACGCGACCGTCTCGCCGCTGCGTGCGTCGTCGATGGCCGCCGTCGCGCCGTCGACCGGCGTGCGCGCGGTCTCTATGTCGGCCTCCTCCGCGGCGGTTTCGAACCGGTCGAGTAGACTCGCTGTCGTGCTCATGCCACCGGAACGTCGTCCCACTCGGTAAAAAGTGGCGTGGGCAGCGACGCGGCGGCGAGCCACCCAACTTTTTGCCAGGGACTATCGTAGACAGCCACGATGGCCGAGTACGACGACGTGTGCGTGCTGATCCCGACCTACAACGAGGCCGAGACCATCGGCGACGTCGTCAGCGGGTTCCGTGCGGAGGGGCTGGAGAACGTGCTGGTCGTCGACGGGGCGTCCGAGGACGGGACGCGGGAACTCGCCCGGGATCACGGCGCGCGCGTCATCCAGCAGTCGGGCACCGGGAAAGGGCAGGCCATCCGGGAAGCACTGGGAGAAATCGAGGCGCCGTACGTCCTGATGGCCGACGGAGACGCGACCTACCGTCCGGGGGACGCCGACCAGTTGCTCGAACCGCTTCTCTCCGGGACCGCCGACCACGTCGTCGGGAACCGGTTTGCCGACATGGATCCCGACGCGATGAGCCGACTCAACAGGGTCGGCAACCGCCTCATCAACGGCGCGTTCCGGTTCGTCCACGGCCGCGACCTCCAGGACATCCTCAGCGGGTATCGGGCCTTTACCCGCTCGTCGGTCGAGCGGTTCACGCTCACATCCGACGGGTTCGGCCTCGAGACAGAACTGTCCGTCGAGTGTGTCAAGCACGGCGTCCCGACGGCGGTCGTCCCAATCGGCTACGATCCCCGGCCGGACGAATCGGAGACGAACCTCCGCCCGTTTCAAGACGGCGCGGTCATCCTCGTAACACTCTACCAGATGGCAAAGACGAACAATCCGCTGTTCTACTTCGGGAGCGTCGGTGTCCTCGGGCTCTTGGCTGGCCTGCTGATCGGAGGATTCGTCGGGTTCGAGTGGTTCGTCCGGGGAATCTCACACGAGGTGCTGGCGCTGGTCAGTGGCGTGTCGGTACTGCTCGGCATCCAGCTTCTGATCTTCGGCGTCCTCTCGGACCTGATCGTCTCGGTCAACCGGGAACAAAACAGGCGGATCGACCGCCTCGTCGAGGAGTTGCGCGCCCAGCGCGTCGAGGGTCCCACTTCGGCGGCCGACGGACGCGACCGTGAGTCCGACGGGGAACCGGACTGAGGCGAAACATATAATTATCGGAACGAAATACAGAGTAGCCTGCTGGCAGACAGCGGAGAGACCACTGTACAGATCCACGACAGTACAGGTGTACGGCACAGAAACTCAGGATGATATGACCACCGGCTCCACGGATCAAATCGAAGAGTACGAGACGATCATCAGGGCGCTGACCGACGCGGTGTACGTCCTCGACGAGGAGGGACGGTTCAGCTACGTCAGCGACGAGCTCGTCGAGCTGGTGGGCTACGACCGGGAGACCGTTCTCGGGAGCGCGCCGTCGCTGATCAAAGACGAGGCGGCCGTCGAGCGGGCCGAGCGAGAGCTGGGACGGTTGCTGTCGAGTGACGGCCCGGAGACGGTCACCTTCGAGGTGACACTGCAGCCACGTGACGGCGACCCGATCGTCTGCGAGGATCAGATGGGTGTTCTCCCGTACGACGGCGACGAATTCGACGGCTCTGTCGGGACGCTCCGAGACATCACCGACCGCAAAGAGCGCAAACAGGAGCTACAGACGATCAAACGCCAGTACCAGACGCTGGTCGAGAACTTTCCCGACGGCGCTGTCTTCCTGTTCGACAGCGACCTCCGGTACGTCCGCGCCGGCGGGACTGAACTCTCGGAGACCGGAGTGTCCGGCGACGAAGTGGAGGGTGCGACACCGCACGATCTGTTTCCCGAAGAACTCGCAGACGAAACCGCTCGCTACTACCGGGAGACACTGGCCGGGAACAGCCACACGTACGAACAGGAGTACCGGGACGAGCGCTACCGGATCCAGACAGTCCCCGTTCGGACCGACGGGGAGGTCGCGTACGGGCTGGCCGTCTCGCAGAAAGTCACCGAACAGGTCGAGCACAGACGTGCACTCGAGCGGCAGAACGAACGACTCGACGAGTTCGCCAGCGTCGTCAGCCACGACCTCCGCAACCCACTCAACACGGCCGACCTTGGCCTGGAACTGGCACAGAGTGACTGTGAGAGTGCGCACCTCGAGGACGCTCGGAAGGGTGTCCAGCGGAGCCTCGACCTCATCGAGGACCTGCTATCACTCGCCCGCGAGGGAGAGCAGGGTATCGAGGCGCGACCGGTCGGTCTCGAAGACGCTGTGCGGAACGCCTGGGCGAGCCTCGACACTGCGGAAGCGACACTCAGCCTCGAGACGGATCTCGTCATCCGCGCCGACAGGGATCGCCTCCGGCAACTGCTGATAAACCTCGTCGAGAACGCAGTCGACCACGGCGGCGCGGACGTGGCGATCGCCGTCGGCGAAATGGACGACGGCTTCTACCTCGAAGACGACGGCCCCGGCATTCCCGAAAAAGAACGCGAGAACGTCTTCGAGGCCGGCCACACGACGTCGGAGGAGGGGACCGGAATCGGACTGCGGATCGTCAGACAGGTCGCCGACAGCCACGGGTGGACGGTGACCGTCACCGACGGCACAGACGACGGGGCCCGGTTCGAGATAGCCGGCGTCGAGACTGCGGACTGATACTGCCGGTTGCATACATCCCCCGGTGTATAATACTGCCGGCCATAAGCCCGTGAGCAATTTCGATCCCACGGGTGGTTCGACCGTCGACGCTACCAGTTCGTGCTGGATGGTCCGCCCGACGAACTCAGGTTCTGGGTGATCGTCCCGATGATCACTTGGGTCTCCGTCGCCGAGAGGCCGGCAGTCACGTCTCCGAGTTCGGAACTCTTCTCGGCTATCTCCGCTTTGATCATCTCGAAGGTCTCGTTGGCTTCGAGTTCCGAGACGTCTTTCTCCCCTTCGAGTGTTGCCTGCTTGATTGTCTGTCTGACGTACTCGCGCACCTCTCGGTCGATCCCGCCGATGACCCCGAGTCGTTCGACTGCGTCGTGGAGTCCCTCGACGTCGACCGGTTTGAGCAGGTAATCGTCGAACCCCATCCCGACGACGTCCCAGTCGGGTCTGACTGCGGTTAGCATGGCGACTGGCCAGTCCCGTCCGCGGTCGCGGAGCCGGTCGAGCACTTCTCCGCCGGACACCCCTGGCATCTTGCGGTCGAGGAACACCGCGTCGACGTCCTCGTTGGCGACCTCGAGTGCCTCCTCCCCGGAGTATGCCGTGATCACCTCGTACTCCTGTCCCAGCACGCTGGCGTACTGGTCCGCGAGTGTTTTTTTGTCTTCGACGATCAGTACAGTTTCGATGGTTTCGTTCATTGTTCTTGTCACGCAGTCCAGTGGTCACGTCTGTCGTCTTCTTCTAGCACGTCTTCGGTGATGTTGGCTAGATTGTCAATCACGTCGTCTCTCGTCAGGACTCCCTCGACGGACATGCCCGCCACCACGGGGAGACAATCGACTTTCGCCCGCCGGAGTTTTCCCATGCAGATCAGGACACTCTCGGACGGCCCAACCCGGGTTTCGAGTCCGCGCGAAAACCCGGAGACGGGTATGTTACTCACCGGTGTGTCGGTCTTGTAGCACGCGATCAGCGCCTTGCGGTTGGTGATCATCGCTGCGGGCGTCCCGTCCTCGACCACGAAGACGTGATCGACCTGGTTGCTGAGCATCAACTCGACCGCCTCGTCCAGCGTCTGGTCGTAGGGAATCGTCTCGAACTCCTCGGTCATGATTTCCTTAACTAACATGGATCTCTTCGCGAGGGTTTGTCTCGGTCCCTGCGGCGGGCAACGCGAGTTTCGCGACCGTTCCCCGGGGCTCGTTCTCCTCGAACTCGAGCGTGCCGCCCGTCAGGGCCAGCCCCCAGTTGACCAGCCAGAGCCCGAACCCGTCCAGGTGACTGAGTTGTCCCTCCTGTTTTGCGTTCAGGATCGCTATCGTCTCGTCGGGCATCCCCGGTCCGTTGTCCGCGATCCGGAGTTCGGCTTTCCCGTCTCCGGTTCGAGGCCCGAGTTCGACTGCGACTTCCGGGGTTTCCGAGTCGTTGTGCTGTATCGCGTTCCTGACGACGTTTCGGATCGCTCGCCCGAGCAGGTCGTTAGCCACGACCGGAGCGGTCCCGGACAGGTCGACCTCGAACTCGACCCCCGGCCGCTCGGCACGTATCGTCGACACCTGTTTCCGGGTGACAGCGACGAGGTCGACGACCTTGCTGGTCTCCTCCTCGTCCTCGAACGTCTGCCTGAACTGTCTGATGTCCCCGGTCAGCGACAGCGTCTCGCTTATTGTCTGTTCGATACCGTCGAGGTGGCGCTGGACAGTGTCGCTCCGGGTCTCCCGGCTAGCCAGCTGGACCGAGAGGAGGATCTCGTTCAGGTTGTTCCGGAGGTCGTGCCTGAGAACGCGCTGGAGAACCGAGAGCTGCTGGGTTCGCCTCCACCGCGAGGTGACGTCTCCGGCGACTGCGACGAACCGCGTCACCTCTCCGCCGTCGTGCACTGGCGTCACCGACTGGTGTATTCTCAGCCGCCTCCCGTCCGGGAACTGGGCGACGAATTTTTCTTCCCACGACTCTCCAGCGAGCAGCGTCTCCAGCATTTCGTCGGCGAGGCCTGCTGTCTCGGCTCTCGCCGTCAGCGGCGTCTTCTGTTCGTCGATCAGGTCGGACGCGTCGGTCCCGATCTGTGCCTCCAGGGCAGGGTTGACGTACTCGACGGTGCCGTCACGGTCCATCCAGTAGATCATGCGGCCGGCGTTCTCGACGGCTTCCTGGAACGTCCGGAGTTTCCGCTCCCGTCGTTTCCGCACGGAGATGTCCCGCCCGACGCCGACGAGGCCTACCGGCCTGCCCTCCTCGTGGTCCAGACGGGCGCCGGTGAACTCGTAGGGCACGTGTTCGCCGTCGGCGGTCAGCAGGTCGGCTTCGACGCTCGTCTCGCCGGTCTCCAGGACGGTTTCGATGGCTTCAGAAACTGTCGTCCGTTCGTCGTCGGGAAAGATGTCCCACGCGTCCGCTCTGGCAAACTCCTCGTCGTCGAGCCCCGTGACGTCACAGAGACTCTGATTCCAGCGCCGGAACGACCCGTCGGGTTCGACCACGTAGAAGACGTCGTTCAGCGTATTGAGTGCCTGTTCGACGAAGTGGCGTTCCTGGTCCAGTTCCCGTTCGTTCTGTCTGCGCTCCGTGACATCGTGGACGGTCACCAGCCGCCCCGTGACCGTTCCATAGCCGCGCTGGAGCGGCATCGTTTCGACTTCGAGATACTGTTCGGTCTCACCGTCGCTCCTCGCGAGTTCCGTCCGGCCACTCGACCCGTCCCGTGTCTCGACGGCGTCGGCGATTGCCGGGAACACGGATCCGAACTGGGAACCGACGGCGTCGGTGCCCGCGACCGTGGCCAGCGGTTCGGCTGCCGGGTTGAGATCGACGAGCCGTCCGTGGTTGTCGACCACGATGACGGCGCTGGCCATCTGTTCGATCAGTTTGTCGCGGGCGAGTTCCCGCGCCAGGGGCAGCGTCTGCAGCAACTGGTCACGGAACACCGCACTCATCAGCACCGCCGCGCTGAGGGAGAATGCTGCTGGCGTCAGGTCGACCGGCCCGGCGAACCCGGTCAAGAACAGGCCGTTCGTGAGCAGCGGGAAGACGGCCGCCAGTACCAGCGAGACGGCCTGTGCTCTGTACACGTCGTCGGACAGAACTGCCGTCGTGAGGATGAGCGCGGTCCCGAGTCCGATCAGTGTGTACGCCTGGACAGTGTGCACCCAGAACAACACACCGTGAGTGGTGGTCATCAGTTCGAGACCGCCTCGTGACACGACCTCGACCGACGGCCAGACCAGACCACGGTACTGCTCTGTGAGGGGAGCAACGCCAGTCAGGACGGGAACCACGACCAACCCGGCGAGTTCCCTGTTCGTCGGAAGCCGCAGTCTGCCGGTGTACTGGATCGCCAGGACGAACCAGGCGAGCGCCACGACGCCGACAGCGGGATAGGTGAGGCTGTACGCCAGACGTTTCAACGCGATTCCGGTCGCACTGAGTCCGACGAGGTATACCACCGACCACCAGGTGGTCGCGAGCGTCAGCACGAGGAGTGAGCGAGCGTACTGGTACTCGCGGTGCCACCACGCGATACCGCCGAGCAGTACCGAACCACAGACCGTGGTCAGCAGCGGCACCAGGTATACAGAGAACTGCCATGGCATGGTCTCGGTCCCTCCGTCTCTGGGCACTACTGTCATCTGGTGTATATCCCTTCGCCACCGAGAATCAACGCTGATAATTATCTGGGGCAGCTCCCCGAACTCCAACGACGCCCCGAACCACCCAGCGACTCCGGGCGTCGTCGCCGTCGACCGTCACGACGCCGACCCGGTCACGACTGTCGACCGCGACTCCCGCAGGACAGCCCTGCTCGTCCCTGGAGAGTTTCCAAAAAGGTGATACACAGGTAAGACCCACTCAGGGGCAAGCCCGTATGAGATCTCTCTACACCGACTGGCGAACGAGTGTCGCGCTCACGGGGACACTCATCAAGTGGCTCGCGGTCGCGATGCTGGTTCCGCTACTCACCAGCCTGGTCTACGGGGACGACACTGTCGTCTTTCTGATATCGATGGCGGTCACGGTCACCATCGGGGTCGGACTCGAACAGTTCTCTGACGACCACGAACTGGGTGCACGCGAGTCGATGTTGCTGGTGGCGCTCGGGTGGCTCGCCGTCTCGGTCGTGGGTGCGATTCCGTACGTCATCGCCGGTTGGGGGACCGCGTCCACGCTGGCACACCCCGTCAATGCCCTGTTCGAATCGATGTCGGGGTTCACCACGACTGGATCGACGGTGATGGGTGAGATATCGCTCGACCGTCACTCTCACGCGCTCCTGTTGTGGCGACAACTCTCCCAGTGGCTGGGTGGGATGGGAATCATCGTCCTGATGATCGCTATTCTCCCCCAGATTGCGGTCAATGGCGCACAGCTGATGGACTCCGAGGCTCCCGGCCCCTCCCTGCAGAAACTGACACCACGGATCGCCGAGACGGCGCGGGTGCTGTGGCTCGTCTACCTCGGGTTCACAGTACTGTACGTGTTGTTGTTGCTGGGATTGCACGTCAGCGGGTTCGCACCCAACATGGACGCGTTCAACGCGATTTCCCACGGGTTCACGACACTGCCCACCGGGGGCTTCTCGCCGCAGGCGGACAGCATCGGCGCCTTCTCGCCGGCGGTGCAGTGGCTCGTCATCCCGTTTATGATCGTCGCCGGCACGAACTTCGCGCTGTTCTGGTATCTCCTCAACCGGGATGTCGATCTCTTTTTCGGTGACCCGGAGTTTCGAGCGTACGTCGGCGCGATCATCGTCACGACGGCTCTGCTGGCCGTTTTGCTCTTTCTCGGGGCTGCGCCGTCGATGCGCCTGGGCGGGACGACAGCGGGCGTCTACGAGAACGCGCTCAGGCAGGCTGCCTTCCAGATCGGATCGCTGCTCAACTCGACGGGCTACGCGACCAGCGACTTCGCACAGTGGGACACGAACGCCCAGATGGTACTCCTGTTTGCGATGTTCATCGGCGGGTCGGCAGGATCGACCGGCGGTGGCGTCAAGGTCGTCCGGTGGATTGTCGTCGTGAAGGTAGCCAAA
Organism: uncultured Halobacteriales archaeon; assembly: GCA_964471665.1. Classification (GTDB taxonomy): domain Archaea; phylum Halobacteriota; class Halobacteria; order Halobacteriales; family Haloarculaceae; genus SW-9-67-25. The sequence continues at coordinate 46,383 of CAYYHG010000004.1, forward strand.
CGCGAGCTGGTGACGGCCTCACACCCGGAGGAGGTCCAGCCGATCCGTCTCGGGGACCACGTCGTAGACGAGGAGGCCGTGCGAGGGGTTCTCGGGTTCTCGTTGCTGTATCTGGCCCTCTTCGGTGTCGGTGCCGTGGTGCTTTCGCTGGACGCCGCACGTATCGGGGTGTCACTGACTGCCCTCGAGGCGCTCAGCGCGAGCCTGGCGACACTCGGCAACATCGGTCCCGGGTTCGGCCTGCTCGGACCGTTCGGGAGTTACCTCGATTTCCCGGCGACGTCGAAGCTGTTCATGATCTTCCTGATGTGGATCGGCAGACTGGAGATCATTCCGGTCCTGGCGCTGTTTACCGGCCCGTTCTGGCGGCGGTGACCGGTCTCCAGGAGCCCCGTCGGATTATATTTTCCCGATCACTGCGTCGAGGACGGCTGCGTCGACGAAGACGACGACGTGGTCTTCCGTTTCGATCACGGTGTCGCCGCGCGGGTTGACGAACTCGCCGTCGCGGATGATCGCACCGATGACCACGCCGTCCGGGAGGTCCTGGCTCGACTCCCGGATTGTCCGACCCGCGAGGACGCTGCTGTCGTCGACTTCGATCTCGATGACTTCCGCCTGGTCGCTGTTGATGAGCGCGACGTTCTCGGCCCGGCGCTCGCGCGTGAACCGAGTGATCTCCTCGGCGATCACTTCCCTGGGATTGACCGCGACGTCGATCCCGACCGCTTCGAAGAGGTCGACGTACTCTGTGTCCTTGACGACCGCGACGGTCCGGGGCACTCCGAGTTGCTCCGCTATCAGGCACGCCATCAGGTTGCGCTCGTCGCTTCCGAGTGTTGCCACGAACGCGTCGGCCTTGTCGATATGCTCCCGTTTCAGAAACGAGCGGTCGGTGGCGTCGTTTTCCAGAATCGTTGTGTCCGGAAGGTCTTCGGCTATCTGCCGTGCCCGGTCGGCGTCACGTTCCGCGAGGCGAGGGTGGAGGCCTTTCTCCCCCAGGAGGCGCGCTGTCTGGTACCCGATATTCGATCCGCCGGCGATGAACACCTGCGAGGTCCCGTCGTGGTGGGGGTGGATCTCGGACGCGAGTGCCTGGATGCTCTTGCTCGTCCCGATGACCACGACATCGTCGCCCGGTTCGATGACCGTCGAACCGGTGGGAATGACAACGTCGTCCTCGCGCAAGACGGCCGCAAACGTCAACGAGTCGAACCGGTCGGCCTCCTGGACGGTCTGTCCAGCGATTGGACTGCTCGCCGGAAGCCCGAACTCGGCCATCTGGACGCGATCACCCGCGAAGGTATCGACATCGCGCGCGGCCGGGAGTCCGAGAACGCGGACGATCGCGTTCGCGGCCAGGAGGTTCGTCCCCACCATGAAATCCACGCCGAAGGCGTTCTTGGACTGGTCCCACGTCTCGAGATACATCGCCTCTTTGATACGGGCGATGGTGAACGCGTCGGAGACCGTCCTGACTGTCCCGCACGCGACGATGTTCGTCTCGTCGTCGTCGGTACACGCGATGGCCATGTCGGCCTCGGCGACCCCCGCTTCGACGAGGGTGTCGAGGTTCGTCCCGTCACCTTCGATGGCCAGCACGTCGATGTCGTAGTTGATCTCCTCGATCCGGGCCGAGTCGATATCCAGAATGACCACATCGTGGGAGTCCGCGAGACTCTCGGCGATTGTCGACCCGACCTCGCCGGCGCCGACGATGACTATCTGCACGCTCGTTCCTCCAGACGACTCATTGACTGGCCGTTCCGCTGAGAGCGGTAAGTGGCTTACTATCCCGAGGAACACACCCAGGTGGCCGAACAGGTCGAGTACAAGGCCCCCTGTGGCGTGCTCTTCGCCAGCGGGTTCGTCGAGCCGGTCGACGTGGACGTCGTCAGCGTCGGCGCCGGCGGCGGTCCACACCACATGGACCTGCTGGATCTCATCGAGCGGATGGGCGAGCGGGGCGCCGAACTCCACGTCGTCAACGTAACGCCCGAGGGTGGAGCGGGGCGGCCGGAGAACTCCGAGGCCACCGTCGCGGGGCTGTCGAACGCGCCGTCGGTCCAGGTCCACAACGTCACCGCACAGACGATCGCCGACGGACTGGTCGAACAGGCTGTTGCCAACGGTGGCATCCTCGTCATCGGCGCGACGCGAACGCGCCGGCTCCGTCGCCGCGTGTTCGGGAGCACCCCCGACAACGTCATCGAACTCGCCAGTGGAGTCGGATTGCCGGTCCTCGTCTACGCCAGTCCGCGCGGGGTGCAGGGTCCCATCGAGGACTACCTCTATCCCGTCTATCGCTACCTCACGGGGTCGCGTCGCGGCCCCGCCGAGTCCGAGTCAACAGCCAGCGAGACCCAGGAGTGATACGGATTGGTGTAACTGTGTCCCGGTCCGACCGCACGCAGTCGTGGGGTCACGCGTGGAAGCGCCGAGACGATCCTCCTGCCGTGACGCATTTTCAGTGGACGAGAATAACCCCATTCTTAATATAGGTGCCGTGGTCACTCGACGTATGAACCTGTACCGGTGGGTGACGCGTTCCGTACGGGCGGACAGCCGACTCTGTCGAACACCGACCACGCATGAGTGACCTCTTCGAACGGGTCCTCGTGCCGGTCGCGAGCCCCGACGACGCTCGCGCGACCAGCAGGGCCGTCGAGCCGTACCTGGCCAGGGAGACCTCGGAAGTCGTGGTCGTCCACGTCATCGAGAAAGCCGGTGGCGCACCCGACAAGGCCGGCGTCGAACAGCGCCAGGCGTACGCCGAGGAGATCTTCGAGGTGGTTCGCGAGACACTCGACGTCCAGTCGCTCGAAACCGAGATCCGGTACGGCACGGACGTCCCAGAGGCCATCTTCGGGGCCGCCGGCGACCACGACGCGACGGCGGTCGTCATCACGCCCCGTGGCGGGAGCCGGTGGCTCCGCCTCCTGACCGGCGACGTGGCGCTGGACATCGTCACCGAGACCGATCGGCCGGTCGTCGTGTTGCCGGACCTCGAGACTGCCGGGGGGAGTGACAGCGGTGGAGGTGGGGGGACGTGAGCACCGAGGACGAGGAACTCGCCAAGGACCTGGGGCCGCTCGCGGCCCTGACCATCGGCGTCGGCACGATGATCGGCGCGGGAATCTTCGTCCTCCCCGGCAACGCCATCGAGCGGGCCGGCTGGTTCGCAGTGGTCTCTTTCCTGCTCGGCGGGGGCATCGCCCTGCTGACGGCCCTCTCGGCCAGCGAACTCGGGACGGCCATGCCCCGGTCGGGCGGCGCGTACCTCTACGTCAACCGGGCGCTGGGTCCGCTCTTTGGCTCGGTCGCCGGCTGGTCGAACTGGCTCGGGCTGGCCTTCGCCAGCGCCTTCTACATGGTCGGGTTCGGCGAGTACATCCGCGCGATCCTCGGGCTCTCGGAGACCATCGCCGTCGGACCGGTCGCGCTCCCGGCGGTGAAGACGGTCGCCTTCCTCGCCGGCGCCTTCTTCGTGGCCGTCAACTACATCGGTGCCAAGGAGACCGGCCGGCTGCAGAACATCATCGTCATCATCTTGGTGGTCATTCTCGCCGTGTTCACCGCCGTCGGCGCGACCCGGGCCGACCCCGCGAACCTCCCGCCCAACACCGGGTTCGGGCCGATGCTCACGACCACGGGGCTGATCTTCGTCTCCTACCTGGGGTTCGTCCAGATCACGAGCGTCGCCGAGGAGATCCAGGAACCGGGCAAGAACCTCCCGCGGGCGGTCATCGGGAGCGTCCTCCTGGTGTCGGTGATCTACGCGCTGGTGTTGATCGTCATGGCCGCCGCGGTCGAGCAGGGCTTCATCGCCGAACAGCAACTCGCGGGCAACATCGCGGTCGTCGAGGTCGGGCGGATCGTCCTCGGGCCCGCGGGCGCGGTGGCGCTGTTGCTGGGCGGCCTGCTCGCGACGGCTTCGTCGGCGAACGCCTCGATTCTCGCGTCCTCGCGGATCAACTTCGCCATGGGGCGAGACAAGATCGTCGCCCCGGAGATCAACGAGGTCCACCCCCGCTTCGGGACACCCTACCGGGCGATCGCGATCACCGGCGGGCTGATCCTGTTTTTCATCGTGGCGGGCAACGTCGAGTTGCTCGCGACGCTGGGCAGCGTGTTGCACCTGATCATCTACGGGCTGCTCAACCTCGCGCTGATCGTGTTCCGCGAGGCCGACGTCGCCGAGTACGACCCCTCGTTTACCGTGCCGCTGTATCCCTTCACCCCGGTTCTCGGTGCGATCGTCTCCTTCGCGCTGATCGTCTTCATCGAACCGCTCGTGATCGCGATCGGCGCCGGCCTGGTCGCCGCCGCGGTCGTCTGGTACTTCGGATACGCCCGCTCGCGAACGGAGGCGGAGGGCGAACTCTCGGAGTTCATCCTCTCGCGGCGCGACCGGATGCCGGAGACGGCGGTGTCGGCGGCCCGGTCGGTCAAACCCGACGGCGGCCGGCATCGCGTGATGGTGCCCCTGGCCAACCCCGAACACGAGGAGGACCTCGTCACGCTCGCGAGCGCCGTCGCCAAACACCACGGCGGTGTCGTCGACGCCGTCCACATCGTGACGGTGCCCGACCAGACCTCACTCGAGTACGCCGCCGACCACCTCGAGGAACACGAGGAAGACTACCACGCTGTACTCGACCAGGCACAGCAGGACGCAGAGACGTTCGGCGTGGAGGTCGAGACCCACACCATCGTCTCCCACCGCGGCTTCGAGGAAATCTTCGACGCCGCCCGGACCCACGACGCCGACACCGTCGTGATGGGCTGGGGACCGGACGCACACGGATCGCCCGGCCGCGCCGAGAGCGCCTTCGACGACCTCGCGAGCGGCCTGCCCTGTGACTTTCTCGCTGTCAGGGACCGCGGATTCGACCCCGGGCACATCGTCGTTCCCACGCGGGGCGGGCCCGGGTCGGCGTATGCCGCCGACCTCGCCTCGCTGCTCCAGTCGGAGTACGGATCGGAGATCACACTCGTTCACGTCGCCGACTCGGAGTCGGAAGGTGGCGACTTTCTCGAGGACTGGGCCGCGGAACGTGGCCACGGAAACGCCACACTCCGGGTGGAGACGGGTGACGTCGCGAGCCAGGTTGTCGAGGCGGCCGACGAGGCCACACTCGTCATCGTCGGGGCCTCCGAGCGAGGACTCCTCCGGCGACTGGTCGGCGGTTCGCCCGTCAGTCGGATCGTCGACGAGGTGGACTGTTCGGTGCTCCTCGCCGAACAGAAACACGAGCGGTCCGTGATCGAACGACTCCTGGGACGCTGAGCGACCCGGGAGGCGTCCGGGATGGCGTATTGTTGCAAGTCGACACGTTTTCTACCGGAACCCATGTAGACAGGGCCAGATGTACATCATCATCGTCGGTGCCGGGGATATCGGGACGCCGCTCGTGGATGTTGCGACCCGCGAAGGCAACGAAGTGGTGGTCGTCGAGCGCGACGCGGACAGGGCGGATCGCATAGCCAGCGAGTACGACTGTCTGGTCCTCAACGCGGACGCGACACTCAAGAAGACGGTCGTCGACGCCGGCGCAGAGCAGGCCGACGCGATCATCTCGACGACTGAACAGGACGCGACGAACGTCATGGTGTCGCTGCTCGCGAAGGATCTCGAGGTCCCAGAAATCGTCGCCGTGGTCCAGAATCCGGCCCACAGGGGACTGTACAGGCAGATCGGCGTCCACACGATGGAGAATCCCCAGGAACTCATCGCCGAGTACCTCTACCGGACGATCGCACGGCCGGCGATCGTCGACTACATGCGGATCGGTGACGACGCCGAGGTCTTCGAGATTGCTGTCACCGAGGACGCACCGATCGCCGGGAAGACCCTCCAGGAGGCGGCACAGGCCGACATCATACCGGAGGACGTATTGATCGTCGCAATCGAGCGTGAGGACGAGGAACACCCAGTGACACCCCGGGGACAGACGCGAATCGAAGAAGGTGATCTGCTGACTGTCTACTCCGGGTTCGGCGCGGATCCCGAACTCACGGACCTGTTCGGGCACTTCGAAGACTCGTGACAAGACGTGTCGTCGTCCCGGCCGGATCCAGCCGCGTCGACAGAACTGCCTCCCGACCGGACACGAGTCGTTCCCGAGGATGTACGTAGACACACGCACAGTCGCACGCGACGTGGGACGGATCCTCCAGGTCGTCTCACTCATGCTGGTGGTATCGATCGGTGTCGCCATCCTCAACCGCGAATTCTACGCTGCACTCCCCTTCGGCGTCTCGGCGCTCGTGGTGGCCGGCGTCGGGACCGCACTCTATCGACACTACCGGGACGCAGCCCAACCCGAAAAGCTCGAAGGGATGGTCACGGCAGCGACTGCCTGGGCGCTCACCGGAGTTCTCGGCGGCCTGCCCTTCCTGCTGATCGCCTGGGTCATCGCACTGGATCCGTTGCCAGCCTGGGCCAACGTGCCACAGATGAACGAGACGGTAGCCGTGTTTCTCAACCCCCTGGACGCGGTCTTCGAGAGTATGAGCGGCTTCACCGGAACCGGGCTGACGATGGCCGCGGTCGAAGAAGACCTCCCGCGGTCGCTGCACTGGTGGCGGTCGTTCACCGAGTGGATCGGCGGCGTCGGGGTGATCGTCCTGACCGTGGCGATCCTCGCCCGGCCCGGCAGCGGGTCGTTCACACTCTACGAGAGCGAGGCCCGCTCGGAGAAGATCCACCCGAGTATCGTCTCGACCGTCCAGGAGATCTGGAAGATATACGTCGGCCTCACGGTCGGATCGATCGGCCTGTTGTTTCTGGTCGGGATGCCGCTGTGGGACGCGATCAACCACGGCATGACCGGGATCGCGACCGGCGGATTCTCCGTCCACGCGGATTCGATCGGTCACTACGGGAGCCCGGCCATCGAGTACGCTGTCGTGCCGGTGATGGTGGCGGGCAGTATCGCGTTCCCGGTCCACTATCTCATCTTCAGAGGGCAGTTGCGGAACTTCTACACCGACCCGCAGACACGGTGGGTGTTCGTCTGGTTCACCGTCGGGACACTCGCGCTCACCGGGATTTTCACCGCGACCGGGCAGTACAGCTCCTTCGAAGAGACGTTCCGGATCGCGCTCTTCCAGTTCGTGTCGGCGACGTCGAACGCTGGGTTCGGGACGGCGACAATCGGCAGGGGGACAGAACAGGTCTGGAGCGCCGGAGCGACGTTGCTGGCCTGTGTCGGGATGCTCACCGGCGCAGCGGCTGGCTCGACTGTCAGCGGGCTCAAACTCATCCGCGTCATCACCCTCCTCAAGGGAACCGTCTGGCAGGTCCGGCGCGTGTTTGCCCCCGAGAGTGCCGTTCGATACCTCCAGATCGGACAGCGACGCCTCGACGAAGACCAGGTCCAGCGCGAATACACCGAAGCGACGGTCGTGTTGCTCCTCTGGCTCGCGTTCCTCGTTGTCGGGGTCGGAGTGTTTCTCGCAGTTCTGTCTCCGGACCACCCGCTGGAGTACGTCGTGTTCGACGTGATGAGTGCCCAGAGCAACGTCGGCCTGGATTCCGGGATCACCGGTCCGGCGATGCCAGACGCTGCAAAGGGGATGCTCATTCTCAACATGTGGGTCGGACGCCTGGAAATCATCCCCGTCGCCGTGTTGCTGGGTTCAATCTTCCAGCGGCTGGACCTGTACCGGTGAGGCGTCACGAACCGTGCAGACGGACTGCTGTAGTTCGCTACCGGACCACGAGGACAACCAGGAGTCGGTCGTCCCGATCAGGACGGCACTCTCGTGTGCTGTGTGCGACGAGGAGTTCCCGCTGGAGGCGCAGACCGAAGTATTCATCGGACAGGCAACCGGTACAGTCTGGTAGGAAATAATGAGTCACGTTTCTACGTCCGAACTGGCCAGACAGCTCGAGCAGGGAGACAAAAACTACGCAGAAGTGCTCAGCGAGGAATCGATGCGTGTCGAACTCGCACGCTATCCCAACCCCGCCCCGAAACACCCGCACAAGGAGGACGAACTCTACGTCATCATCGCGGGCTCCGGAATGGTCCACGTCGGGTCCGAAACGTATGCTGTCACTGAGGGCGACGTCGTCTTCGTGGAACAGGGTGTGGAACACGACTTTTTCGATATCGAAGACGAAATCACAGCCCTCGTCGTCTTCACGGGTTCCCAGGAGACCGTTCTCGGACGGAATCGGTGAAAGTCTCGAACGATTATGGAGGTCGAGGTGACGATGGACCTTCGCCGGTGGACACCACTTACGTTCCTGTTCCCGGACCGCTACGTCGACCGCGACGACCGGTGGGACGGCTTCGACCTCGTCGAGTGGTCGGACGCCGAGTACGAGTGGACACAGGACCCCTGGAACGGATTCAGCGATTTCGCACAGCGACCCCGGAAGACGCTCACCAGCGGGGAAGGGGACTGTGAGGACTACGCGCTGGTGGCGATTTCGTGGGCAGTCGCCAACGACCGCGACGGGATCGGACTCGCCTTCTGCTGGGAGTCTCCCTACCCGTGGCCGAGGCACGTGATCGCCTACGACGACGAGCGGGTGTACTCGTCGGGGCACACGTACGAGAAAAGCGTCGACGAATACATCGACGACTCGGATTACGCCTTCGCAGTCCGGCGGCGAGTCTCCTGACGGTCCCACACGTCCGTTCGTCCCAGACAGCGGTCGGCGAGGGATTCGAACCACGCCGAGACGTGTCCCGCGTGCTCCTCATCCGGCCACACGCGGCTCTCAGGCCGGCCCGACGACCCGGACCGAGGCAGGCCGGAGCGAAAGATAAACCCTTTCCCTGGCCCAGGTGAAATGTGAGTCTGTGTGCCCGTAGCCTAGTGGACAAGGCGGTAGGTTCCGGACCTACAGATCGAGGGTTCGAATCCCCCCGGGCACGTGGCAGACAGTCGACCGGACGGGCTCGCAGAGACCTACGGTGATTCGCCGGTCTCGAGGGTGAAGCTGTCGACCGGACAGGCTGTACAGGTCAACATGTAGCCATCGTCCATCTCCTCGTCGTTGAGCATCTCGTTGTTGGCGTGACGGATGTAGTCCCCTGCCGGACCGTCCACCGCGTGCCCGGCACAGGAGAGACACTGTCCCTCGCGGCAGGCGTAGGGCAGGTCCCAGCCCTCGTCCTCGCCTGCCTCGAGGATCGTCTCGTTGTTGGCGACCTCGATGGTTTCGCCCTGCTTTGTGAACTCGATCTCGTAGACCTCGATTTCGTCTTCGGGAATCGCGTCTGGGTCGAACCCCGCAGACTCGTCGGCGTCACCCTCCGCGAGTTCGCCTTCTGTCTCGCCGGCACTGATCGCCCCGGCCCCACCGCCACCACCGCCGATCGAGCGGTTCATCGGCTCCGGGAAGCCCGTCTCCGGGAGGGATTCGGCGCGCCGTTCCAGGACTTCCTGGGAGATGTCCTCTGTCGGCTCCCAGCCCGTCCCCTCGACGTAGTGGGCGACCACGACGAGAAGCGTCATCACGAAGGCGACGAGCACAGCCCCGGAGGCCAAGTCCGCGATATCGGCCAACCAGAAGACCACGAACCCGAGCCACAGGAGCAGCGCAACGCCGATACCGATGGCGTCTCTGTTCATGTGCGTGGCTATAGCGCACCGGTATAATTAACTGTTGTTTCGGCCATGTTCGCCTCCCCCGGGGCGGTCACAGCATCTCCTCGACGGCGTTCCACCGTTTGTCGTCGTAGGATTGCTGGCGGCCGGTGTCGAACTCCCGTTCGATGCGCCGCCGGAGGGTGCGCTTTCCCTCCCGGTCGATGCGGGCCAGTTCGTCGGCCTTCCCCACTGCCAGTGGCGGCCCGCGCTCGCCGGCGATTTCCGAGAGCAGGTGGCTTGTCAGATCTGCACGCACCGCCGGATCCGCGGTGAATGCGTGCGGGGCCTCGACGCGGTAGACGAGGTCGTCTCGCGGGTCGTAGACGACGAAGAACGTGACCTCGTAGGCCTGTTCGTCGAGTGCGCGCTCCCAGCCGACGGTCAGGGATCCGTCGGCGAGTGTCCCGTCGGTCCCGACACGCGACCGGAACCAGTTCGTGAAGGTGAGCGCGTCGGTCCTGGGTTCGCCGTCCTCGTCGAGACGCTCCAGGACGCGACGGAAGAAGGCGTCGTCGTCGACCCAGGGTGCGCCGAGTGTTCCGCGCAGCGTCCGCGTGATGGCCTTCGAGGCGCTGTTCTTGACAAATCCCACGAGCGGAACGTCGCGCTCGACGAACGTCTCCACGAGTTCGAGATAGTTCGCGACCACGTCCCGTGGCTGTTCCTCGTCGGTCAGCAGGCGTCGGAGTTCGGGGTCGCGCTCGCTCCACTTCAGCAGGCCAGTCGGGTAGATCGGCCCGTCGAGAACGAGCAGGTCGTCGACCACCTCGGCCTGGTCGATGGCGTGTTCGCTCTCGGCGAGATACAGCGCCAGCGCGTGGACGACCGTCTGCTCGTAGCGGTCGACGCGGGGCGCGTGCAGGACCCGCCGGCGGGCGTATCCCTGGTCGTCGAGGCGCCAGTCGGCGTCGTGAACGGCGACGCTCGGGTCGTTCGTGTGGACGGTCATCACGATGGTCCGTGCGCGGTGGAGATCGATGTCCGAGGGGACTGCGGCCATCGCCGCCTGGGAGACGTCCAGCACGAGCCCGTTCTTGAACGTCGTGGGGTTGATCGTGCCCGCGTCGAGTCCGTGCTGTGTCTCGAACGGCGAGGACTCCAGGGCGATGTCGTCGATGGGGACCTTGTGTCGCTGGACGCCATCCAGCGGTTCCAGCACGACCTCGCCGTCGTCGTAGAGCGGATCCAGAAACTCCTGCCAGGCACGGTCGGCGACGTCGCCGTGATCGCTGTCGTCGACGGTTTCTCTGACTCGGCCGGCCAGGCGGGCGACGCCGTCCACGTGGACGGGATCGAGTGTCATGGTCGGCTGTTCGCGCCTCGGAGCAAAAGTGTAGGGGCCCGACGCCTCGCCTCGTACTGATTACTCTGTGCCCCACTCGCGGAGCAGTCGCTGGAGTGCCTCGGCGATCTCCTCGTAGCTCTGCATCGAGAGCCCGTCGGTCGTGATGAGGACGCCCCTGCGGTCGGCTGCGACCCGGAGCAGGTAGCCGTTCTCGAACGACCGGACGGTAAACCGGTACTGGCCGAGTTCGGAGCTCTGGTAGGCGTTCTGTGTCTCCCGATAGCCGCGCCACTCGTGGCCGACGAAGGTGTTGAGATCGGCGTCCCGTTCGAGGTCGTCCCGCAGGTAGAGCTGGTCGAAGTCCGACCGCGTGAAGTAGGTGACCGACCGCAGGCTGTCCCCCGTCGCCGTCCTGGCCGTCGTGACGATGTGGTCGGCCCGCTCGTCGGACAGAAGCTGTGATTGCATGTCCCAAGCGTGACGGGCCGGATACATAACTCCGCCGCTCACGAACAAAACCGGTCCGGAGCGCCCTGCCGGCGAGTGGAGACAGGTTCGTACTGTCGGCTATCGACCACGAAGCGAAAGTATGGTACGTGATCCACCCGACCTGCCGGTATGGACGTCGGTCTGGTCATTCTGGACGGGTGGGGGCTCAATCCTGACGATGACGCCCGCGACGCCGTCGAGGCCGCGGAGACGCCGAACTTCGACCGCTACTGGCGGGAGAGCGCCCGCACGACCCTGGAGACCCACGGCCGACGGGTCGGTCTCCCCGAAGGGCAGATGGGCAACAGCGAGGTGGGCCATCTCAACATCGGCGCCGGCCGGGTCGTCAAGCAGGAGTCGGCCCGCGTCACGGACGCCATCGCGCGCTGGCGCGGCGGAGAGCCGCCGGATCCCGATCCCGGCGACGTCCCGATCGACGAGAACGGGGCCATCGACGCCGCGTTCGCGTCCGTCGAGGACCACGGCGGTCGGGCGCACTTCGTGGGACTGGTCAGCGACGGCGGCGTCCACTCCTACCAGTTCCACCTCCATGCACTGATCGACCTGGCCGCCGACCGCGGCGTCGAGGCGGTCACACACGCGTTCACCGACGGCCGGGACACGGCACCCAGGGGCGGCGCCGGCTACCTCGCCGACCTCCAGTCCCACGCCGCCGACCGCGGGACTGGCCACGTCGCCACCGTCTCCGGGCGCTACTACGCGATGGACCGCGACGAGAACTGGGCGCGGACGAAACGCGCCTACGACGCCATCGTCGAACGCGAGGCCGCCCACGCCGCCGACTCGGCCGTCGCGGCCGTCGAGGCTTCCTACGAGCGCGGCGACACCGACGAGTTCGTCGAACCGACGCTGGTGGCGGACAGGCCGGCCCTCGAAGACGGGGACGCCGTGGTGTTGTTCAATTTCAGAGCCGACCGCGCCCGGCAGCTCACGCAGATGCTCGCGGATATCGATCCCGGCGACTGGTCGTTCGAGACAGACCCCCCCGAGGTGCAGCTGGTGACGATGACCGAGTACGACGAGACGTTCGACCTCCCCGTCGCCTTCGCGCCACGCCAGCCCGAGGACACGCTCGGCGAAGTACTGGCCCGGGCCGGCCGGACGCAGCTGCGCATCGCCGAAACCGAGAAGTACGCCCACGTCACGTACTTCCTGAACGGCGGCCGCGAGGTGGCCTTCGAGGGCGAACGCCGGGAGATCGTCCCCAGCCCGGACGTTCCGACATACGACCACAAACCCGAGATGAGTGCACCGGAGGTGACCGACACTGCCATCGGAATCGTCGAGAACGAGGATCCGGACGTGGTCGTTCTGAACTACGCCAACCCGGACATGGTCGGCCACACGGGCGACTTCGACGCGGCCGTCGCGGCCGTCGAGACAGTCGACGCCCAGCTGGGCTCGCTTGTCGAAGCGACACACCGGGCGGGTGCGCACGTCCTCGTGACCGCCGACCACGGCAACGCCGACGAGATGGGCACGCCCGAGTCACCACACACCGCACACACAACCAATCCGGTACCGTTCGTCGCCCTCCCCCCGGAGGGAACCAGTAGCGACCGGCGCGTCCGCGATGGCGGAACACTGGCGGACGTCGCGCCGACCATCCTGGCACTCGCGGGTATCGAGAAGCCGGCGGCGATGACCGGCCGGTCGCTGGTGGAGTGAGATGCGCGCCTACCGGGTCGCCTACGACGGGCGTCCCTACCACGGCTTCCAGCGCCAGCCGGACGTCCCGACAGTCGAGGACACCATCCTCAACGCGCTCCGGGCGCTCGAAATCCTCGGGGAAGCCCGGGGTACACCGGAGGGGTACGCAGCGGCGGGCCGGACTGACGCCGGGGTCTCTGCAGTCGCACAGACAGTCGCCTTCGAGCCGCCCGACTGGCTTCGCCCCGCAGCACTGAACGCCGAACTCCCGGCCGACGTGCGGGCGTGGGCGAGCGCCGACGGACCGACGGACTTTCACGCCACCCACGACGCGGCGAGCAGGGAGTACACCTACTTCCTGTACGCGCCCGACAGTTCCGGCGAGCGCGCCCGCCGGGCACTCGACGCGCTGGCCGGCGAACACGACTTCCACAACCTCACGCCCGACGAGAGCGGAACGGTCCGGGAGCTGTCGACGGGTCTCGACCGGGAGGGAGCGTTTCTCGTGCTCAGGTTCCGGGCGGGCGGGTTCGCCCGACAGCTCGTCCGGCGTGCCGTCTCCGTCGTTGCGGAAGTCGCCCGCGGAGACGCCGGGATCGAACGCGTCCGGCGTCTGCTGGGCCCAGAGTCACTCTCCGGACCGAAGGGGGTGGCCCCGGCACCCGCGTACCCGCTCGTCCTCACCGACGTGACCTACCCGGAACTCGCGTTCCGAGTGGACGACAGGACGGCCGCCAGTGTCGACGAGATCTTCGAGGAGCGCCGGGTGGAACACGCGACGCTCGCCCGGGTGACCGGCCGCCTGGCCGACCGGTGACCACTTCCACTCCGGACCCACAGCGTTTTAGCCGGGGACGGTCCCAGGAGGCGTATGGCTGAGGGAATCGTCGGGGAGTTCCTCTCGCTCAAGGAGGAGACGGACGCGGATCTGCTGGCGATGCAGTGTGGGGATTTCTACGAATTCTTCGCGGAGGACGCCCGGACCGTGGCCGACGAACTCGACCTGAAGGTTTCACAGAAATCCGCACACGGCTCGTCGTACCCGATGGCAGGGGTCCCGGTCGACGATCTGACGCCGTACGTCTCCGCCCTGATCGAGCGCGGCTACCGGGTAGCGGTCGCCGACCAGTACGAGACCGACGGCGGGCACGCCCGGGAAATAACGCGGATCGTCTCGCCCGGCACCCTGCTGGAGCGGACCGACGCCCAGGCCCGGTATCTCGCGGCCGTCGTGGCGGAGACGGACGCCTACGGGCTGGCCTTTGCCGACGTGACCACGGGCCAGTTTCACGTCACTGCCGTCGCGGACACAGACGAGGTGTTCTCCGAACTCTACCGGTTCACCCCGGTCGAGATTCTCCCGGGCCCGGACGTTCGAGCCGACGACGCCGTGCTGGAGCGCCTCCGCGAGCGGACCGAGGCGACGCTGACGTTGCACACGACCGAGGCGTTCGCACCCGGCCGCGCCCGCCACCGGGTGCGCGAACAGTTCGGCAGCGAGACCCCCAGGAGCGTCGGCGTCGCCGACGAGGAGGCGGCGATCCGTGCCGCCGGGGCCGTCCTCTCGTACATCGAGGAGACGGGTGCTGGCGTGCTGGCGTCGATGACTCGTCTCCAGACCCGCCGCGGGGAGTGTGTCGAACTCGACGCCACGACCCAGCGCAACCTCGAACTCACGGAGACCATGCAGGGCGACAGCGAGGGATCACTGCTCGCGACAGTCGATCACACGGTCACGAGCGCCGGGTCGCGGCTGTTGACAGAGTGGCTCCAGCGGCCCAGGCGCTCGCTGGGCGAACTCGAGCGGCGCCAGTCGGCCGTCGCCGCGCTGACCGAGGCGGCGATGGCCCGCGACAGGTTGCAGGAGACACTCGAGTGCGCGTACGACCTCGAGCGGCTGGCCTCGCGTACCGCCTCGGGGAGCGCCGACGCACGCGACCTGCGGGCGGTGGCCGACACGCTCGGGGTGCTCCCGGCGGCCGCCGACCTCGTCGCGGAGACCGACCGGCTGGCCGACTCCGCGCTCGTGGCGGTCCTCGACCGGCCCGACAGGGAGGCGGTCGCCGACCTCGTGGCGACACTCGAGGAAGCAATCGTCGAGGATCCGCCGGGGTCGATCACGGAGGGGGGGTTCATCCGGGAGGGATACGACGGGGAACTCGACGAAATCGTCGAGCGCCACGAGGAGGCGCTGTCGTGGATCGAGCGCCTGCCCGAGCGGGAGAAACAGAAGACCGGCGTCACTCACCTCTCGGTCGACCGGAACAAGACGGACGGCTACTACATCCAGGTCGGCAACAGCGAGACCGACGCCGTCCCCGAGGAGTACGACCAGATCAAGACGCTCAAGAACGCCAAACGGTACACGACGCCGGAACTGGACGAACGAGAACGCGAGATTCTCCGCCTCGAAGACGCCCGCCACGACATGGAGCGGGAGCTGTTCGAGGGGGTGCGCGAGACGGTCGCCGACCGGGCCGAGTTGCTCCAGTCGGTCGGGCGTGCGCTGGCGGAGACGGACGTCCTGGCCGCCTTCGCCGTCCACGCGGTCCGCAACGACTGGACGCGCCCGAGAGTGACCGAGGGCCGGGAACTCGACATCGAGGCGGGTCGCCACCCCGTCGTCGAGCAGGCGACCGACTTCGTCCCGAACGACCTCCGGATCGACGAGGACGGGCAGTTCCTGATCGTGACCGGCCCGAACATGAGCGGCAAGTCCACGTACATGCGCCAGGCCGCGCTGATAACGCTGCTGGCCCAGGTCGGGAGTTTCGTGCCCGCCCGCTCCGCCCGTGTCGGACTCGTGGACGGTATCTACACGCGGGTCGGCGCGCTGGACGAACTCGCACAGGGCCGGTCGACGTTCATGGTCGAGATGCAGGAGCTGTCGAACATCCTCCACTCGGCGACCGGAGAGTCGCTCGTCATCCTCGACGAGGTGGGCCGTGGAACCGCGACGTTCGACGGCATCTCGATTGCCTGGGCGGCGACGGAGTACCTGCACAACGAGGTGGGTGCGAAGACGCTGTTTGCCACCCACTACCACGAGCTGACGGCGCTTGCCGACCACCTCGAGCGCGTCGAGAACGTCCACGTAGCCGTCGCCGGCGAGCCACGTTCGCCGACGACCGGCGGGACGGAGTCCCGCACTGCCGACGAGTCCGACGGTGAGGTGACCTTCCTCCGGACCGTCCGGGAGGGACCGACCGACCGGTCGTACGGCGTCCACGTCGCCGACCTGGCGGGTGTGCCGGAACCAGTCGTCGACCGGTCCCGGGACGTTCTGGACCGACTGCGCGAGGAGAAAGCCATCGAGGCGAGGGGAAGCACCGAACCGGTCCAGGCCGTCTTCGACCTCTCGTCGGGGCAGTTCCGCGAGGGGTCGTCGGACGAGCGGGCAGTGGCCGACGGCAGCCACGACGAGACACCGGTCCCCGGGGAGAGCACCAGCGACCGGTTCGGAGACGAAGCCGGGGCGGTGCTCGAAGCGATCGAAGCGATCGACGTCACGGAGACGCCGCCGGTCGAACTGATGGCAACGGTCCAGGAGTGGCAGGAGAAAATAACGGATAAATAAGTCGCGTTCCGCGCTGGGCCGGATCGGGCGACAGCGAGTCGTGAACGCGTGCTCGACAGCGGAGGGTCGGCTGAACCCCCCATTTTATTACAATCTCAATTAAATAAGTGGTTCAAATGTATAGAAACACGGGCATGTTCGTGAACTGTCGAACGGATCCGGCGGGTGAGCCACGGTCCGCTCGTGCAGTATGGGCCAGTCCCGGTCCCACTGGCAGATGATACTCGAATTCAGGGCGCTCCTGGGCGCCATCGTCGTCGCGCTCGTCAGCGTGGCGTTGCTCTTCGTCCA